>DASWKD010000057.1:0-3780 GCA_036396815.1 Actinomycetota bacterium
CGCCTTCCACATCCTGTTCGGGGTGGTGGCCTTCGTGGCCTTCGGGGCGTTCGTGGTGGCCGACCTCCGGCGCCACGGGCCACCGAGCTTCTCCTGGCGCATCCGCCGCCCCTAGGGCCCAAGAAAAGGCCCCCGGCGGGAAACCGGGGGCCAGGGAGGGAGGGGGCACTCACGTCCGCCTCCACCGCCCATGCTACCCGCATCCGCCATCGCGAAACACCCCGAATCCGGATTTTTTTCCGTGTCGGACCCCGGGAGTAGGATGCGCTGGATGCTTCGGGAGCTGCACATCACGGGCCTCGGGGTGATCCAGGACGTCACCCTGGAGCTGGCCCCGGGGCTGAACGTGTTGAGCGGGGAGACCGGAGCGGGCAAGACCATGGTCACCGAGGCTCTGGCCCTGACCTTGGGCCAGCGGGCCCGGGCCCATCTGATCCGCTCCGGAGCCGCTCGAGCCAGCGTCCAGGCCCTGTTCGAGGTCCAGGGCTTCGACGAATGGGCCGAGGATGGGATCCTGGTCCTGGCCCGCACGCTCAGCGCGGAAGGCGCCTCCTCGGCCCGGGCCGGCGGCCAGCTGGCGCCGCTGGCCACGCTGGCCGAGCTGGGCGCCGACCTGGTGGAGGTTCACGGTCAGCACCAGGCCCAGCGCCTGCTCTCCCCGGGCACCCACCTGGCCTTCCTCGATCGCTTCGCCGGCCCCCAGCACGCCGCGGCGGTGGCCGGGTACCGGGAGCTGCACGCCCGGAGGAGCCGGGTCCGGGCCCGCCTGGCGGAGCTGGACCAGCGGGACCGTGAACGCGAGCGGGAGAAGGACCTCCTGGCCTACCAGGTGCGGGAGATCGAGGCGGTGGGCCTCGAGCCCGGCGAGATGGCCGCCCTGAGCGCGGAGGAGGGCCGGCTGTCCCACGCCGAGCGCATCCGCGAGGTGCTCTCGGAGGCCCGCGACGCGCTGGGCGACGGCGGGTCGGACGCGGTGGCCGCGGCGGCCGGTCTGGTCTCGGAGGCGTCATCCCTCGATCCCGACGCGGAGCCCCTGGCCGCCCGGCTGCGATCGCTCCGCGAGGAGCTCCGGGACGCCTCCGCCGAGGTCGGGGCCCGCCTGGAGCGGGCCGAGCTGGATCCGGAGCGCCTGGAGGCGGTCCGGGCCCGCCTGGCAGCGATCCGCGGGTTGGAACGGAAGTACGGCGAAGGGGAGGACGGGATCCTGTCCTTCCTGGCCCAGGCCCGGGAGGGCCTGGAGTCCCTGGACCGAGCGGGCCAGGAGCGGCAGGGGCTGGCCCAGGAGGCGGCGCAGCTCGACGCCTCTGCGGCGGCCGCGGCGGAGGGTCTGACCGCCGCCCGGGGCCTGGCCGCCCCGGCCCTGGCCGGCTCCCTGGAGGCGGAGCTCCACGAGCTGGGGATGGAGGGGGCCGAGGTCCGGCTGGACCTCAGGCCCGCGCCGGAGCCGGGACCCGACGGGGCCGAGACGGTCGAGCTCCTCCTGGCCGGCGGGGCCGGGCAGGACCCCCGGCCGCTGGCCAAGGTGGCCTCGGGAGGCGAGCTGTCGCGGACCATGCTGGCCTGCCGGACCGTCCTGGCCGACCTGGACCGGGTGCCCACCCTGGTCTTCGACGAGGTCGACGCGGGCATCGGGGGACGGGCCGGGGTGGCCGTGGGCCGGCGCCTGGCCCGCCTGGCGGCCACCCGCCAGGTCCTGGTGGTCACCCACCTGCCCCAGATCGCTTGCTTCGCGGACCGCCACTTCCGGGTCACCAAGGAGGGCGGGACGGCCTCGGTCGCCGCCCTGGACGACCGGGACCGGGTCCAGGAGCTGTCCCGGATGCTCTCGGGCATGCCCACCCAGGAGGCCGCCGCCCACGCCGGCCAGCTGCTGGAGGAGGCGGCCCGGGAGAAGGCCGGACGCTAGGGGCGGCCGGCGGGGTATCGTCGTCCCGTGAACCAGGGAGGCGAGCGTGGGCCTGCGGCTGGCCAGGCCTAGGCGAGCCCCAGCGGCGGGGGCCCCGGCCCGGGTCGACACCCGGACCAAGCGCCTCCTGGCCCGGGTCCACCCCGGCGAGGTCGCGGTGATCCACCACGAGGACCTGGACCGGGTGGCGGCCGAGGGGCTGGTCGCCGCCGGGGTGGGCGGCGTGGTCAACGCCAGCCCCTCGATCACGGGTCGGTACCCCAACCCCGGACCGGCCATCGTCCTGGCCGCGGGGATCCCGCTGGTGGACGGGGTGGGGGAGCTGCTCCTGCGCAAGGTCCGCGAGGGCGCCGTGGTCCGCATCGAGGACGACCGGGTCTACGCTGGGGACGAGCTGATCGGTGTCGGGATCCGCCAGACGCCGGACCGCGTCCGATCGGACATGGCGGAGGCCGAGACCCGCCTGGGGGCCACCATGGACGCCTTCGCCCGCAACACCCTGGAGTACCTGGAGCGCGAGCGCGATCTCCTGTTCGGTGGGGTCGGGATGCCGGACCTGGACCGGGACATGGCCGGCCGCCACGTTCTGGTGGTGGTCAGGGGGACGCGGTACCGGGAAGACCTGGCCGCCCTGCGGGCCTACATCCGCGATGTCAAACCCATCCTGATGGGCGTGGACGGGGGCGCGGACGCCCTGCTGGAGGAGGGATACACGCCCGACCTGATCGTCGGCGACATGGACAGCGTCTCCGAGCGTGCGCTCCGGTCGGGGGCCGAGGTGGTGCTCCACGCCTACCCCGACGGGAGGGCTCCCGGCGCCCAGCGCCTGGACGCCCTGGGGGTCGCGCACCGAACGATCCGGGCCTCCGGCCTGAGCGAGGACGTGGCCTTCCTCCTGGCGCACCAGAAGGGCGCCGACCTGATCGTGGCCGTTGGCAGCCACGGGAACCTGCGGGAGTTCCTGGACAAAGGCCGACCGGGCATGGCCAGCACCTTCCTGGTCCGCTTGCGCGTCGGCGAGATCCTGGTGGACGCCAAGGGCGTGTCCAGGATGTACCGGGGCAGCGTCCGAGGCCGGGACATCGCCCTGCTCGTGGCGGCGGCCGTGTTCTCGATGGTCGCCGTGGCCGCGGTCAGCCAGCCCCTCCGGCTGTTCTTCAAGCAGGTCTGGGAGCTGATCCGCCAGACGCTGTTCCAGGTCCGCCAGCTCTTCTAGGGCCCGCGTAGAATCGCGCCGATGGTCTCGTTCCGGTTCCACCTGGTGTCGCTGGTGGCCGTGTTCCTGGCGCTGGGTCTGGGGGTCCTCACGGGGACCACCGTGCTCAACCGGGGGATCGTGGCTCAGCTGGAGCGGCAGACGGACGTGCTGGCCGAGGGCTCGGACCGGCTCCGCGAGGAGGTCCGTGGTCTCCAGTCGGAGGTCGAGGGGTGGGACGGGTTCGGTCGCGAGGTGGGGGCCTTCGTCACGGAGGGCCGGCTCCTGGGACACCAGATCGTGCTGGTCACCCAGGAGGGGACCGACACGCTGGCCATCGACCGGGTCCGCCGGGGGCTGGAGGGCGCGGGCGCTTCCCTGCTGGCCGTGATCTCAGTGAGCGAGCGCATGGCGCTGGAGGAGCCCGCCGATGCGGGTGACCTGGCCGCGCTCCTGGGCTCCACGGAGTCGGAGCCCGAGGCCCTGGGCGAGGAGGCCGCCGGGCGGCTGGCCGAGCGCATGGTCTCCGGTCCCATCGGCACCGATCTGCTGGAGGCCTTGCTGGACGCGGGGTTCCTCCTCAATCGAGGGCCCGGCCTGGGAGCGGCGGCCGTGCGGTCCCTCGGCGGGGGCGACCAGGTGGTGGTGGTGGTGGCCGGGGGGCGGGGGGAGCCGGTGG
>DASWKD010000058.1:0-9352 GCA_036396815.1 Actinomycetota bacterium
CCGCCTTGAGCTCCCGGCGGCGCTCGGACAGGCGAGACCGCACCCTGCTCCGCTCCCGGTCCAGCTCCTCCTCCTCGCGGCGCAGGGCCTCCGCGGCACGGCCCGGGGCCGGCGCGGTCCGGACCACGCGACGGCCGACCAGGATCCCCTCGGGCGTGACGAACGAGGCCTCCGGGTGGGCGCGATGCCTGCGCAGGGCGTCGTCGGGGTCGGTGGCCAGGTACACGTGCCGCAGGGCCGTCTCCACCAGGCGGGCCACGCGGGGCTCCGGGTCCACGGCGTCCAGGAGGCGGCGCTCACCGGTCAGCGGCTCGTGGCGGGACACCGTGTCGGACGTGGCCACGACAAGCGTGGCGCCATCCGCGCCCTCGGCCTCGGCCACGGCCCGCTGGTGGTCTTCGTACACCACGGCGTCGGCCAGGGAGCCGAGGGCCGCGGCCACCGCGGCCTCCATCCCGCCCTTCACCCGGACCAGCTCCCCGAGCAGGCCCATCGCCGAGCGCCGGCGCCCCAGGAACCGCCTGCCGGGGGTCAGGCCCGCCTCCGCTCGGCGGGCGGCAAGCGCCTCCAGGCGGGCCTCGGTCCTGGTCTCCGCGGCCTCCAGGTCCCGGATCTCGGCTAGGACGGCGTCGGCCTGGGACCGGGCCTCGGCCAGCTGTCGGATCGGTGCGTCGTCGGCCTGGAGCCGGTCGGTCTCGGCGCGCAGCCCCTCGCGGTGGGCCACCGCGTCGTCCAGCCGGACGGCGGCCTCCTCGAGGGCGGCGGACAGGCGCTCGTGCTCCCCCTCCGCCGCGGAGAGCGTGCGCCGGAGGCTGTCGGCTTCCGCCTGGATCCGGGCCGTGGACTCGCGGGCCACCCGCCGCTCCTCCTCCGCGTCCCGGCGGGCCTGCTCGGCGGCGGCGTGGGCCCGCTCGGCCTCGGCCAGAGCGGCCTCCTTCTCCGTCAGCGTGGCGGCCGTCTGCTCCAGGGCGTCACGGGTGGTCCGGGCCTCCTCCTCCAGCGAGAACAGCCGGCCGGAGCGTCCCGACTCCGCGGCCAGCCGGGCCCGGGCCTCGCCCTCGGCCCGGACGGCTTCGCGCAGGGCGTGCTCGGCCTGCGAGCGGGCCTCGATGGCCTCCGCCTCCTGCTGCTCGGCCTCCCGGAGGGCCCGTTCGGTGGCGGCAAGGCGCTCCCCCAGGGTGGCGATGTCCCGGTCCAGGGACTTCAGGCGGTCCTCGGCCTCCTGACGGCGGGACCGGCCCTCCTCCCAGCCGGACCTGCGCGCATCGCGGAACCGGTGCAGGTCCCGGAGACGGGCCGCGGCCATCCGCCAGGACAGCTCGTCGGCCTGCTCGGTCAGCGACCGGTGCTTCTCGGCCGAGGCGGCCTGCTGGCGGAGCGGCTTGAGCTGGCGGCGGAGCTCGGCCATCACGTCCTGGAGGCGGAGGAGGTCCTGCTCCAGGCCGACCAGCTTCCGCTGGGCCCGCTCCTTGCGCTTGCGGTGCTTGGCGATGCCGGCGGCCTCCTCGATGAACGCCCGCCGCTCCTCGGGACGGGCGGTCAGGACCTCCTCCAGCTGGCCCTGGCCCACCACGGTGTGCAGGGCCCGGCCGATGCCGCTGTCCGACAGGAGCTCCTGGATGTCCATCAGCCGCACCGGCTTGCCGCCGATCCGGTACTGGCTCTCCCCGGAGCGGTACACCAGACGCGAGATCTCGATCTCCGACACGTCCACCGGGATCAGTCCCGCGGTGTTGTCGATGACCAGGGTGACCTCGGCCATCCCCAGCGAGGGACGGTCCGGGCTCCCGGCGAAGATCACGTCCGCCATCTGGCCGCCGCGGAGGGCCCGGGGGCCCTGCTCGCCCAGGACCCAGGCGATGGCGTCCACCGTGTTGGACTTCCCCGAGCCGTTCGGCCCCACGATGGCGCTGATGCCGGGGGCGAACTCCAGGGTCGTCTTCGTGGCGAACGACTTGAAGCCGCGGAGGGTGAGGGAGCGCAGGAACACGTCCCGCCGATGCTACCAGCGATGTAGTTCGGATGCCCGGAAGCGCGCCCGCTCAGCGGATCTTGAACCCATCGAGCCCTTCCTCTGGCTCCTCCGAGACCTCGAAGCGGTCCACGGCGGCCCACGGCGGGCCCTCGCGGCACCAGGCCACGGCCTTGTCCACCGCTCCCCGGTTCCCCTCGAAAACCGCCTCGACCCGGCCGTCGGGGAGGTTGCGGACCCAGCCGCCCAGGCCGAGGTCGGCGGCCACCTGGTGGGCGGACTGCCGGAAGAACACGCCCTGCACCTGCCCCGAGATCATGACCCGGACCCGCACGGTTCGAGGATACCCGCGCGTGGCAGGATGAAGGCGTGCTGGCTCACGTGAAGTGGTTCACCGAAGAGCGGGTGGCCCTCGACGGGTCCCGTCTGCTGTCGGCGGGCATCCTGGCCGGGGTGGCCCTGGCCGTGGCCGGCGCGGGCGTCCTGTGGTGGGTGGCCCGCCGGGTGGACGACGAGCGCCTCACGCGATGGTTCCGCCGGGTGCTCCGGCCGTACCTGCCGCTGATCCTCTCGGTGCACCTGGGGATCGCCCTGGCCGCGTACGCGCTGACCGGGCGGTACCTGTCCCCCAGCCTGCCCCTGCCCGGGGGGAAGACCGGCACGCTGCTGGCCGGCCTCCAGCTGCTGGTCGCGGCGCTGATCGTTCTCGGCCTGTTCACCCGGGCCGCGGCCGGCCTCCTGGTGCTGTCGGGCCCGGTCGGGATGCTGTTCTACGGCGTGGTGCCGGTCGTGGAACGAGCCGAGCTCCTGGGCATCGCCCTGTACCTCGCCCTGGTCGGGCGGCGGCGGTTCGCCATCGAGTCCCGGTGGCGATCCGAAGCCCCGGAGGCCCTGAATCCCTGGGCCGTGGCCCTGCTTCGGATGTGCGCCGGCGTGGCCGTGGCCTTCAGCGCGCTGACCGAGAAGCTGCTCGCACCAGGGGTGTCCCTCGACCTGCTCGCGGAGCATCCGGCGCTCAACGTGGTCCGTGGTCTCGGGATGTCGGATGCGGCCTTCGTGCAGGTGGCCGGGGCGGTGGAGCTGGCCCTCGGGCTGATCCTGCTCTCCGGTGTGGGAACCCGGCTGGCGGTGCTCGTGGCCGTGATCCCGTTCAACCTGACGCTCCTGGTGTTCGGCTGGACGGAGCTGCTCGGCCACCTTCCGATCTACGGCATCTTCCTCGTGCTGCTCATCGAGGGGCCCGGCCGCCTCACGAGACCCCTCCCGGTGGCGAAGGTCGTCCGGAAAGCATCCAGGTGATCCCGCGGGCGGCGCTCAACTCTGGCACTGGGGGCAGTAGAACGAGTTGCGGTTCCCGACCTTCACGGTCTCCAGGGGCGTGCGGCACCGGCGGCACGGTTCGCCCTTCCGGCCGTACACCTTGAGCTCCGGCAGGTACTCGCCCGGCCTGCCGTACAGGTCCACGTAGGCCTGGTCAGCGAGGGTGGTGCCCCGGAACCGGATGGCGTCCTGCACGATCTCCTGGATGGCCCGGTACAGACGCCTGACCTCCTGCGACGACAGCTCGCTGGACACACGGTCCCAACGGAGGCCGGCCGCGAACAGGATCTCGTCCGAGTAGATGTTGCCCAGCCCGGAGATGAACGCCTGATCCATGAGGAGGGGCTTGAGCTTCGTCTTCCGCGCTTCCAGGAGGCTCGAGAACTGCTGCCAGGTGAAGGTGTGCTCCAGCGGATCGATGGCGATGTGGGCCAGCTCCTTGACCTTGCCCAGGTCGTCCGAGGCGGTGACGAACATCTCCCCGAAGGCCCGGGGGTCCACGTACCGGAGGTCACCGCCCGTGGAGAACGAGAGCACCACGTGGGTGTGCTCGGGCACGGCGGTCCGCTTGGTCCCCCGCAGGAGCTGGCCGCTCATCCCGAAGTGCACGACCAGGACATCGTCGTTGTCCAGGCCCAGGAGGAGGTACTTCCCCCGGCGACCGGCCCGCGAGATCTTGCGGTCCTTCAGCCGGTCCCGGAAGTCCTTGGCCTGCTTGTTCCGCTTGATGATGCGCTTGGCGTTCTTGGTTCGGCGGACGTCCACCGTCCCGATCTTCCGGCCGACCACGTCCTTCTCCAGGTCGCGGCGCATCACCTCCACCTCGGGGAGCTCCATCACCCCTCCCCCGAGGCCACCGGCCGCTGCTCCCGCGCCATGCGCTGGTACGCCTGGCGGGCGGCCTGCTGCTCGGCCTCCTTCTTGGAGGTGCCGGTGCCGGTGCCGAACTCCTTGCCGTGGATCAGCACGGTGGCCGTGAACCGCTTGGCGTGGTCGGGGCCTCGCTCGGTGACCCTGTACTGGGGCACGGTGCCCTCGGTCTGGGCGGCCAGCTCCTGGAGCCCGGTCTTGTAGTCGCGCTCGCCTCCGCCGCTGGCGTAGGTCTGCATCCGCGGCCAGAACAGCCTCTCGATGACCCGGGTGGCCGCCTCCAGCCCCCGGTCCAGGTAGATGGCGCCCAGGACGGCCTCCAGGGCGTCGGCCAGGATGCTGGGCTTGCCCCGGCCGCCCGAGAGCTCCTCGCCCTTGCCCAGCAGGACCTCGTCGCCCAGGCCGATGTCCCGGGCCACGTCGGCCAGCGTGGTCATGTTGACCAGGGCCGCCCGCAGCTTGGCCAGCTCGCCCTCCGGCAGGTCGGGGAACCGGCGGTAGGCCAGGTTCGTGACCACCAGGCCCAGGACCGCGTCGCCCAGGAACTCCAACCGCTCGTTGTTCTCCCGGCTCCCCCGCTCGAACGCGTAGGAGCGATGGGTCAGCGAGGCGGTTCGCAGAGCGGCGTCCCGGAACCGGATGTCCAGGGCGCGTTCCAGAGGGGTCCGCTTCCGCAAGCCGGCTACTCCACCTCGACGGCCTGCCGCCCGTCGTAGAAGCCGCAGTTGCCGCACACCCGGTGGGGCAGCTTGGGCTGCCGGCACTGGGGGCACTCGCTGTACGTCGGCGCCCGGCCCTTCCAGTTGGCCCGGCGCGCGTCGCGATTCGCCTTCGATGTCTTCCTCTTGGGGACGGCCATGATGCTCCTTTCGGTTCAGTCGAGGTTCAGCAGGTCCAGCGCGGCCCACCGATGATCGGACGGCGGCGGGCACGTGCACTCGTCATGGTTGCGGTTCCCGCCGCACCGCTCGCACAGGCCCGCGCAGTCGGGCCGGCACAGCGGGGAGAACGGCAGGGACAGGATCACGGCGTCCCGGACCATGGGCTCCAGGTCGAGCACGCCGTCGTGGATCTGGTACTCCTCCTCGCCGGGGTGGCGGGCGTACAGCTCGGTCACCGAGACGGTGAACGGCTGGAAGGCATCGGTCAGGCACCGGGCGCACCGGTAGGCCACCGAGCCGGTCAGCGGTCCCGACACCAGGATCCCCTCCACCACGCTCTCCAGCAGGAGGTCCAGCCGAACCCGCTCCCTGACCTCGGCCAGCTCGGTGGCCAGGCCTTCGATCTCCTCGGCCTTGTTCAGCTGGCGGGAGGTCCCGGGGCGGTCCACCAGGTCCCGGACGTCAACCGGCTCCATCGGCGTCCTCCTCGGCCTCCTCGTCCTCCGGGGCCAGGTGCTCCTCGGCGATCGTCCCGCCCCGCAGGCGCTCCCGGCCCCGCTCCACGATCTCCAGGGCCCGGGACATCCGGTCGGTGAGGACGTTGAACGCCTCCACCACCTGGTCCCGGAGCTGGGACACCGAGGCCTCGAACGCGGCCAGCTTGGCGTCCACATAGTCCTCGGCCTCCAGGTTCATCTGCCGGGCCTGGTCGCGGGCCTCGGCCAGCAGGCGGTCGGCCTCCCGGTTGGCCTCGGCCACGATCTCCTGGTCGGCGATCATCCGGGCCCGCTCCCGGCCGGCCTCCTCGACGACGCCCTCCGCGTCCCGGCGGGCCTTGGCCAGGAGCTCCTCGCGGTCCTTGACCACCCACCGGGCCTGGCGGATCTCCTCGGGCAGGGTCTTCTTCATGCCGTCGACCAGCTCCAGCATCTCGTCCTTGTTGACCAGGATCGAGGCCGACAGCGGCATGGACTTGGCCTCGTTGACCAGCTCCTCGAGCTGACGGATCCGCCCGGCGATGTCCATCAGTCCAGCTTCTCCTTCAGGCGGTCCAGGACGTGGGGCGGGACCAGCCGGGAGACGTCGCCGCCGTACCGGGCCACGTCCTTGACCAGGGATGAGGACAGGTAGGACCAGCTGGGGCTGGTGGGGATGAAGCACGTCTCCACCTCCGCCAGGTGGTCGTTCATCTGTGCCATCTGCAGCTCGTAGTCGAAGTCGCTCACCGCCCGCAGGCCCTTCACGATCAGGGTGGTGCCCTTGCCCCGGGCGTAGTCCACGAGCAGGCCCGAGAACGAGTCCACCTCCACGTTGTCCAGCCCGGAGACGCCCTCCTTGAGCATGGTCACCCGCTCCTCCACGCTGAACAGCGGCTCCTTGGCGGGGTTCTCCACCACGGCCACGATCACGCGGTCGAACAGGCGCGAGGCCCGCTCCACGATGTCGAGATGCCCGTTGGTGACCGGGTCGAACGTGCCCGGGCACAGGGCGACAATGCTCACCGGTCCCTCCGACAGATCACGACGAGGCTGTCTCCGTACGAGAGACGCCGTTCGACCAGGAAGTGTACAGGAACTACATCGGTGGAACCTTTGCCCGGGCGGGTCAGGACGAACCGGGCATCGGGGGCAAGGCGGTCAGGGAGCTGGGCCAGGACGGCCTTCAGGCGGTTGGCGGGCTCCCCGTAGGGGGGGTCGACGAACGCCAGGTCGTAGGGCCCCGAGGGACGGGCCAGGAACCGCCCAGCGTCTGCCCGGACAACCCGCCCCTCCAGGTGGGTCCGGGCCAGGTTGTCACGGATCACCCGGACCGCGGCCGGGGTGGCGTCCACGAACGTGCACGACGCAGCGCCCCGGGACAGGGCCTCGATCCCCACCGCCCCGGTCCCGGCGTACAGGTCGAGGCACCGGGCCCCCTGGATGGTCTCGCCAAGGCTGGAGAACAGGCCCTCACGGACCCGGTCGGCCACCGGGCGGGTGCCGCCGGGCGGGCGGGCCAGCCGGGTCCCCTTGGCCGATCCCCCGATGACCCTCACGGACGCCGGGCCGTGCCCAGGAGGTGGGGGGCCAGGGCCGGGCCGTACACCCGGCGGAACCGGACCCCGAACCCCGCGGCCCGCAGGGTCCCGACCGTGTCGCGGTTCAGGTTGCACCCGCCGGCGAACCAACCGTAGGGGCGGTTCAGCCGGTCCTGCCACCGGGCCGTCCGCGGATCGGAGGAGCGGACGTGCTCGAACAGACGGACGGTGCCGCCGGGCCGGAGGGTCCGGGCCACCTCCCCCACGGCCCGGGCCTGATCGGCCACCGAGCACATGACCAGGCTGACCACCGCGGTGTCGAATGCCCCGTCGCGGAACGGCAGAGCCTCGGCGGCCGCCCGCACCAGGTGGACTCCGCGCCCCGACGCCCGCCGCCTGGCCCTGGCGAGCATGGCGGGCTGTGGCTCCACGGCGATCACCGTCGCCTCCTTCGGGTAGTGGGCGAAGTTCAGGCCGTTGCCCGCGCCGACCTCCAGGATCAGGCCCTCCGCCCCCCCGGCCGCCTCGGCCCGGAACCGGCGGATCATCACGTCCTCGCCCCGGGACAGCCACTCGTAGAAGCGCGCGAAGACCGGGCGGCGCTTCATCGATGCACGATCGCCGGCACGCTCATACGCTGTCCATCATGACCCAGGGGCCGAGGCTGTACGGGGAGCTGGCGTCCTGGTTCCACCTCCTCACGCCGCCCTCGGAGTACGAGGAGGAGGCGGCGATCTACCGGAGCCTGCTGGGCCCGGTCCGCACGGTGCTGGAGCTGGGGAGCGGGGGCGGGAACAACGCCTCCCACCTCAAAGCGCACTCCGAGATGACCCTGGTCGACCCGTCCGAGGCCATGCTGGATCTCAGCCGGGCCCTGAACCCCGAGTGCCGTCACCTGGCCGGCGACATGCGCACCCTGCGGCTGGACCAGCGGTTCGACGCCGTGTTCATCCACGACGCGATCGACTACATGACCACGCTGGACGACCTCCGGGCGGCGATGGCCACTGCCCGGCACCACCTGGAGCCGGGCGGCGTGGCCCTGCTCTGCCCCGACCATCTGCGGGACACCTTCCGGCCGGGCACCGACCACGGCGGCACCGACGACGGGGACCGCGGCCTCCGGTACCTGGAGTGGACCTGGGATCCCGATCCCTCGGACACCACCTACGTCGCCGACTACGCGTACCTGCTCCGCGAGGGCGACCAGGTCCGTGTGGAGCACGACCGCCACGTGTGCGGCCTGTTCTCCCGCGCCCAGTGGCTGGATGCCTTGCGCGGTAGCGGCTTCCGGCCAGAGATCGCCCCCGGGCCCGACGGGCTCGAGGTCTTCGTGGCCCGCGTCTAGCCAGTGAAGCCGTCGAACGCGGTGGACACCTCTACGAGTGGAACAGCCAGTCGATGGAGCCGGAGAACCGCCGCTCCATCTCCGTCCGGAGCCCGGGGCTCCGCTCGAGCTCGGGGTCCTCGTCGATCAGGGCGAAGGCTTCCCTGCGAGCATCTTTCACCAGATCCGTGTCGTGGGCCAGCCGGGCCAGCTTCAGGTCGGGCATCCCGGACTGGTGGACGTCGAACAGCGTGCCCTCGCCGCGGAGGCGCAGGTCCTCGTCGGCCAGGACGAAGCCGTCGGTGGTCTTGACCATGGCCTCGATCCGGACCCGGGCGTCCTCGTTGTCGGCCTCCGAGGCGTCGAACAGGATGCAGGTCGAGCGGTGGGCGCCGCGGCCGATCCGACCCCGGAGCTGGTGGAGCTGGGACAGGCCGAAGCGCTCGGCGTTCTCCACCAGCATCACGGTGGCGTTGGGGATGTCCACGCCCACCTCGATGACCGTGGTGGCGATCAGGATGTCGGCGTCGCCGGAGCGGAAGGCCTCCATGATCCGGTCCTTCTCCTTCGGACGCATCCGGCCATGGAGGAGCTCCACCCGCAGGTCGGGGAACACCTCCTGGGCCAGGCGGGTGGCCTCGGTCTCCGCGGCCTTGACCTCCAGGCGGTTGCCCTCGTCGATGGCCGCGGTGACCACGAAGGCCTGGCGACCAGCGGCGACCTGCTCGCGGACCAGGTCGTACGCCTTCTTCCGCTGGGCCGGGGTGCGCACCGCCCGGGTCTCGACCGGCTGGCGGCCGGCCGGCATCTCGTCCAGGACCGAGACGTCCAGGTCGCCGTAGTACGTCAGGGCCAGCGTCCGGGGGATGGGCGTGGCGGTCATGATAAGGACGTCCGGCTGGGCGCCCTTCTCCTTGAGCGCGATCCGCTGGTGGAGGCCGAAGCGGTGCTGCTCGTCCACCACG
>DASWKD010000059.1:0-2028 GCA_036396815.1 Actinomycetota bacterium
CCGCTACCACTCGTCCCTTGGGCACCAGGTTGGGCAGGGAGGCTTGCAGCGCCGGCTGGAACAGCGCACCGCTCACCCCCAACAGGCCGGCCACCAGGTACAGGTGGAACAGCGACGGGGACCCGGAGATAAGCAGGGAGCCTACGGACAGCAGTCGTAGGACATCGGTTCCGATCATCAGGGCCTTGCGGTTCATCCGGTCCACCAGCGGACCGCCCAGGGCCCCGGTGATGGCCGCCGGCGCCATCTGGGTGATCAGGAGGACGGCCAGGGCGTGCGCGCCCTCGCCGCGGATGGCCAGGGTGGCCAGCACGGCCAGCGAGTACACCCAGTCCCCCAGGTTCGACACGCCCTGGGCCAGCCACACCTTCCGGAAGTTCGCATCGGCGATCAGGGGCCGGAACTGGCCCTCGCCCGAAGGGATCAGCCGCGACGCGCACAGGCGGTGCAGGGCCACGGCCAGGCCCAGCACGATGCAGATGTCGCCCATGCTGAACACGTTGGCGAACGGCCAGCCCGACGGGGTGGAGAAGATGTCTCCCAGGAACCCCAGGTTGGGGTCGGAGATCGGGGCCGAGTTGGAGAACCGCCCCACGGTGACCGCCAGGCCGGCCTGCCCGAAGGCCCCGTGGGTGGAGGGCATCACCCCCCCGTTGGCGGCGATGGCCGCGAAGTTCATCAGCCCCCCCGTGGCGATCAGCCAGAACCCGGGCAGGCGGCGGTTGGCCAGCAGGAAGAAACCGCCCAGGACGTAGGCCATCACGTGGACGGTCCCGTGGAAGGCCCATCCCTCCTCCGGGAGCACCAGGATGACCGCGAACTTGAGGACCAGAGCGGCGACCAGCAGGCCCAGGCTTCGGATCTTGAGGTCGGCCAGAGCGGACAGACGGCCGCCCGCCAGAGGGACGGACGCCAGGGCGACGGCGGCGACGATGAGGATCAGCATGCTCGCCTGCCGTATCGGCACCCGTGAAGGGGCCCTTGAGGCCGGATGTAGGCCTAAAGGACTACGCCCGCCCACCCGATACAGGGGGGGACAGACCCCTATCAGGGGTCGGTTTCGAGAGAGGAGGTGGACCGGATGAAGGCTCGCCTGACGAGGGTGGTCCTTTCCGTGTCGATGCTTGCCATGCTGGTTGCCGTACTCGGCGCCAGCAGGTGGGGCTAGGACCTCCGGCACGGGGATCGGCGCCCCGGGACCCCGGTCCCGGGGCGCCCTCCACACTCCACCGGAGCGGAGAGGTGACAACGATGGTCGGGAAGATGCGTCCCATCCACTGGTACGTGGCTGTGGTCTCGTTCCTGGGCCTGGGCCTGGTGGCCGCCCTGGCCGGCATACGGGGCCTGGAGAGCATCGCCCTGGCACCCATCGAGTTCTGGGTGTTCGCCGCCTTCCTGCTGATCGGTGAGTTCCTCCCGGTCCGCGTCCCGCGCCGGGAGGAGGACGAGGAGATCACAACCTCCGCGACCTTCGCCTACGCCCTGGTGCTGGCGTTCGGCCCGACGGTCGCCGCACTGACCCACGTGGCGGCCACGCTCCTGTCGGAGCTGTCGCGCCGCAAGGCCTGGTACAAGGCCACGTTCAACGCCGGGCAGTACGCCCTGACGGTGTTCGCCGCCGGGTTCATCGTGCGTCTCCTCACCGGGGTCCCCCACCGCGAAGGCGCGGCCTTCGACGTGACCGATCTCCCGGCCATCATGGCCGGGGCCGCCATCTTCTTCCTGGTGAACCACGTGCTGACCCGTACGGCCATCGCCCTGGCCCAGGAGGCCCCGCTGAAGCCGTCGCTGATGATCGACTCCTCGTTCCACGGGCTGACCACGTTGGTCATGCTGGCCCTGTCCCCCATCGTGATCGTGGCCGCCGAGCGGAGCGTGTTCCTGGTGCCGCTCCTGGCCGTGCCGATGCTGGGGGCGTACCGGGCAACCGGCATCTGGCTGGACAAGCAGTACCGGGAGCACCAGGCGATGCACGATCCGCTGACCGCCCTGCCCAACCGGCGCCTGTTCCAGGACCGGATCCACCAG
>DASWKD010000060.1:0-5052 GCA_036396815.1 Actinomycetota bacterium
GCGAACCCCGTGGGGATGCCGGCGAGGTTGGACCAGTGGACCGGGTCCCCGGCCTCGTTGACCAGTCCGTCGTCACTGCTCAGCGAGCCCTTGGTCGGATACCGCTGATCGGCCTTCGCTCTGATGTGCTTCCAGGTGTGACCGACCTTCTTGGTGATGTGGGCGTCTGCTGGGGCGAGGACCGCCCATAGGATCATGAGCGTGGCCAGCATCGCGAAGCCGCGGGTGCGCTGGTGGTGGGCCATGGCCAACCCCTTCCGTCGAGAGCGGGGTCGCCGTGGGAGCGGGGGGCCCGCTCAGCTTATGAGGGTTCCAGGTTAGCCGTGTGCTGGGATGGTCCTCAATGGCCCATCTGGGTGGTTTTCGCCGGAAGCGGTGGATGGGGCCGCCTGGCCGCGGAAGCGCACCCCGAACACCGCCTCGAACTCACCGGCGACCACGGGAAGGGCGTCCTCTACGGTCACCGGGCGTCCGGCCAGCTCGGAGAGCGTGGCCACGCCGTAGCCCGGGAGGCCGCAGGGGACGATGGCCTCGAACCAGCGCAGGTCCGTGGTGCAGTTCAGGGCGAAGCCGTGCAGGGTCACCCCCCGGGTGGTCCGCACGCCGATCGCGCACACCTTCCGCCTGCCCGACCACACGCCGGTGTTGACCTCGGACCGCTCGCACGCCGCGCCGAACGCCGCGGTGGTCCGGAGGATGACCTCCTCCAGGTCCCTGAGGTACCGGATCACGTCGCCGTCCCCCAGGCGGATGATGGGGTAGCCGACCAGCTGGCCCGGCCCGTGGAAGGTCACGCTCCCGCCCCGGTCCACGTGGTGGACCTCGGCGCCCATCCGCTCGGCGTCCTGCTCCACCATCCCGAGGTGCATGGGATCCGTGCGGCGCCCGGCGGTGTAGACGGGTGGGTGTTCGAGCAGGACCAGCGTGTCGGGGATCTCGTCCCGCACCCGCTGCTCGGCCAGGTCGTGCATCAGCGCGTAGGCGTCCCCGTAGGGGACGACGCCCGGCGTGAGCAGGCGGCCCTCAGCCAAGGTAGGCCTGGACCTCCGGGGTGAAGTCCCAGGTCTCCAGGTTCTGCTTGAGCCGCCCGATGAACTGGGCCGCGGTGGCTCCGTCGATCATCCGGTGGTCCCAGGACATCGACAGGTACACCATGTGCCGGATCCCGATCGCGTCGTCCACGACCACCGGGCGCTTCTCGATCGCATCGAAGGCCAGGATCGCCGTCTCGCCCGGGTTCATGATGGGCACGCTGATCAGGGAGCCGAAGGGGCCGGGGTTGGTGATGGTGAACGTCCCGCCGTGGACCTCGTCCGGCTTCAGCTTCTTGGACCGGGCCCGCTGGGCGATGTCGTTCACCGCCCGGGCGATGCCCACCACGTTCATCTCGTCGGCGCCTCGGATGATGGGCACGATGAGGCCCTCGTCGTACGCGACGGCGATGCCCAGGTTGACGTTGCCGTGGTAGGTGGCCGTCCCCTCGGCCAGGTTGAGCCGGGCGTTGACGTCGGGGTAGGCGTGGAGCGCGTCGCACAACGCACGGGCCAGGAACGGCATGTACGTCAGGGAGAATCCCTCCCGGGCCTTGAACGCGTCCTTGGCCCGGCCGCGGAGCTTGACGATGTGCTCCATGTTGACCTCGACCAGGTTCCAGGCCCGGGCCGCGCTGTGGAGCGAGGCCACCATGTTCTCCGCGATCCGCTTGCGGATGTGGGAGATGGGCCGGACCTCCTCCCGGCCGCCACCGGGGGACATGACCGGGGGCACGGCCTGCATCGCCGGCGCGGCCGCCGGCGCGATGGCCGGAGCCGCTACGGGCCCGGCCTGGACGAACGCCTGGATGTCCTTCTTGGTGATCCGTCCGCCGGTGCCGGTGCCCTGGACCTGCTGGAGGTCGATCCCGTGCTCCTCGGCCAGCCGCCGGACGAGCGGCGACAGGATGTGGCTCCGCGGCCCTCGGCCCGACGGCGCCTGCACGGCGTGCCGCTGGGTGGCCGGCGCCTGCGGACCGCCGCCGTTGCCGGTGGGGGCCGTCGTGGTGGCCGTCGGCGGGGGCGTGGGCGCGGCCTGCGGCGTCTCGGGAGCGGGCGTCTCGGCCTTCGCGGCCGGCGGCTCGGCTGGCTTCTCCTCGCTACCCGAGGATGCTCCGCCGCCCTCCTCGGCGATGTGGGCCACTTCGGTGCCCACGTTCACCGTCTCCCCCTCGGGGACCAGGATCTTCTCGAGCTTCCCGCCCACGGGGGAGGGGACCTCGGTGTCCACCTTGTCGGTGGAGATCTCGAACAGCGGCTCGTCGCGCTCCACCACGTCGCCCTCGGCCTTGAGCCACTTCACGATGGTCCCCTCGACCACCGTCTCGCCCAGCTGGGGCAGGGTCACGGGCGTCGCCACGTCATCGACCTCCTCGTCTCGGTCACCACTTCGACAGCTTCTCCACGGCCTCCACCACGTCCTCGACCTGGGGGAGGAACGCATCTTCCAGGGGGGGCGAGAACGGCCACGGGGCGTTGGGAGGCGCCAGCCGGACGATCGGCGCGTCCAGCATCTCGAACCCCTCCTCGGCCACCACGGCCGACACCTCCGAGCCGATCCCAAACTCCCGGTGGCTCTCGTACAGGACCATCAGCCGGCTGGTCTTCTCCACCGACCGCAGGATCGCCTCGGCGTCCAGGGGCTGGACCGTCCGCAGGTCCACGACCTCCACGGAGATCCCGCGGTCGGCCAGGTCCTCGGCGGCCTCCAGGGCCCGGTGGACCATGGCCCCGTAGCACACGATCGACAGGTCGTCGCCCTCGCGCTGGACCTTGGCCTTCCCGATGTCCACCGTGTAGTCCTCCTCGGGGCCGGGGATCACCTCGCGGATCCGCCGGTAGATCCACTTGTGCTCGAAGAACACCACCGGGTTGTCGTCGCGGATGGCCGCCTTGATCAGGCCCTTGGCGTCGTAGGGGAACGCGGGAACGATGACCTTGATCCCCGGCGTGTGGGCGAACCACGGCTCCGGGCTCTGCGAGTGGAACGCGCTCCCCCGGACCCCGCCGCCGGACGGCCCCCGGACCACGATCGGAACCGCGTGCCCGGTGCGGTAGTGATACTTGCCGGCCACGTTGACCAGCTCGTCGAAGCCGTTGGCGATGAAGTCGGCGTACTGGAGCTCGGCCACGGGTCGCAGGCCCGACAGCGCGGCGCCGATCGCGGTGCCGATGATGGTCTCCTCGGCGATGGGGGTGTCCATCACCCGCTCTGCGCCGAAGTGGTCGATGAACCCCTCGGTGACCTTGAACGCTCCGCCGTAGATGCCGATGTCCTCGCCGAGCATGAACACGTCGGGGTTGGCCTCCATCTCCTCCCACAGGCCCTCGGAGATGGCCTGGAGGAACGTGGCCTCGCCCTTGTCGTTGCGGGTCCCCCGGCCCTCGGCCCCGTGGCCGGCCGCGCCGGCCTCCACCTTCTGCTCCCGGCGCTTCTCCGCCATCAGCTCCCACCGCCCAGCAGGGCGCCCTCGGGGGTCCGGCCCCAGTAGCCGTCGTCGGTGAACACGCCCTTGTCGGCGTCGTCACCCTCGGGCAGCGGCGAGCGCTGGGCGAAGTCGTAGGCCTCGTCGAACTCCTTCTTCACCCTGGCGTCCATGGCCTCGACGTCGGGCTCCTCGATGACGTCCTCCTTGAGGAGCAGGGCCTCGAACTTGGCCACCGGGTCGCGGTTCTGCATGTAGTCCTCGAGCGTCTCCTTGGGGACGTACTTCGCGGGGTCGTGCCCGGCGTGGCCCCGCCACCGCAGCGACACCGACTCGATCAGCGACGGCCCGTCGCCGTTGCGGGCCCGGTCCACCGCCTCGCGTGCGGCCTCGTACACCTCCAGGACCTCGGTCCCGTCCACGGTGCGCCCGGGCATCCCGTACGCCGGGGCGCGGTCCGAGACCTGCGGCACCGGGAACTCGAGGCTGTTCGGCGTGGAGTACGCCCACTGGTTGTTGTTGACGGTCCACACCACGGGCAGCTGCTGGATGGCCGAGAAGTTCAGCGACTCGTGCCACCGGCCGTTCGACGTGGCCCCCTCACCGCACATGGCCATGGCCACGCTGTCCACGCCCTTCATCTTGAACGCCAGGGCCACCCCGCAGGCCACCGGGTAGCCGTCGGGGAGCATGGACACCACCGCGAACGTGCCCGCGCCGTGGAAGTCGCCGATGTGGCTGTTACCGTCGCGTCCTCGCGTGTAGCCGTCGATCCGTCCCCAGTACTGGGCCGCCACGCGCTTGAGGTCGAGGCCCTTGACCAGCTGGGCGGTCAGGTCGCGGTGGGTGCCCAGGAAGCGGTCGTCCTCCCGCAGGGCGTAGGCCATGCCGACGTGGGTGCCTTCCTGCCCGCGCCCGGAGTAGATGGCCCCGGGCAGCTTGCCCTGGCGGTACAGGGTCTCCATGCGCTCGTCGAAGAACCGGGCCAGCTTGAGGTGGTGCCAGATCTCCTTGAGCTGGTCGGCGGTGAGGTCCACCCGGGCCAGCGGGGATGCGGCCGTGGCCGCGGCCGTGCGCGCCTTCTGCGCCGGGGCCTTCCGGGTCTCCCGGGCCGCCGTCTTGCGAGCCGGGGCGCCCGAGGACGCCTTGCGCGCGGGCGAGCCCTTGGTCCCGCTGCTCTTCCTATCGGCCACCGCTTCCTCCTACGCCGAGTGCAGGCCCTTGCCGGCCAGGGCCAGCGCGGCCTCGCCGAGGGCCTCCGACAGCGAGGGGTGGGGGTGGATCAGGGCCGCCACCTCCGAGGGCAGGGCTTCCCAGTTCGTGATCAGCATGCCCTCGGCGATCAGGTCGGTCACGTGCGGGCCCACCATGTGCACGCCGAGGACCGGGCCGTCCTTCTGCGCGACCAGCTTCACGCTGCCGCTCTCGCCCACGATGTTGGCCTTGCCGATGCCCTGCATGCTGAGCTTCTCCACCACCACGTCGTGGCCCCGCTCCTTGGCCTGGGGCTCGGTAAGCCCGACCGAGGCGATCTCCGGGGTGCTGTACGTGACCCGGGGGATGCCCATGTAGTCGATCTCCGGCACGTCCTGCCC
>DASWKD010000061.1:0-2312 GCA_036396815.1 Actinomycetota bacterium
CAGGTCCTGCAGGGCGTCCAGGGTCTGGCCGTGGCGCCCGATCAGGAGGCCCATCTCGTCGGGGTCCTGGCCGGCCAGGATGTCCACGTACATGGTGCCGTCCACGTCCTGCCGATCCACGTCCGCGTCCAGACCCATCAGCTCCAGGAGGCCGGCTAGGAACTCCTCGGCCACGTCGGCCTGCTCCTCGAGCACCTCGGGAGACACCCCGGGCTCGGCGGCCCGGACCCGGACCACCGCGGGCTGACCCTTCAGCCCCAGGAAGCCCCGCCCCGGCTCCTGGAGAATCTGGACCGTGGCTTCCTGCTCGCTGATCCCCAGCTCGGCCAGGGCCAGCTCCACGGCCTCCTCAACGCTTGCGGCGCTTCTTTCGACTTCCCGCATTCTTCCTTCCCGACGGCTTGGGCGGGGTCGTCCTGGGCGGCGGGGCCACGGCCTTGCCCGACCCGGAGGGCTGTTGGGCTCGGGTCCGGAGCATCACGGCCTGCTGGCCGACCTGCCACAGGTTGGTGGTCACCCAGTAGATGAGCACCCCGGCCGGGATGCTCAGGGAGATGAAACCGAGGAACACCGGCATGATCTTCATCATCAGCTGCTGCTGAGCGGCCGCCTGGCCGGTGGAGGCCTGCATCTGCTTCTGCTGGTAGAACGTGGTGAACACCATCAGCGCCACCAGGACGAAGAAGGGGATGGCCAGGGACCACCCCTCCCCACAGTCGATCGAGACCCCCCGGCCGAGGTTCACCACGCCCCGCCCCGCCTGCAGCGGCCCACAGCTCAGGTTCATCCCCAGGAAGCCGGCGTTCCCCGAGTCGATGGTTTGGGCCAGACTGCTGCCCTCCGGCAGGTGAGCGATGGCCGGGTTGTGCCCGGCACCACCCTTGTTGGGGTCTCCTCTGAGCACCGAGTACAGGGCGATGAACACCGGAAGCTGGAGGAGGAGGGGCAGGCACCCCCCGAGGGGGTTGACCTGGTGCTCCTTGTACAGCTTCATGACCTCCTCGTTCAGCTTCTGGCGATCCCCTTTGTGCTTCTGCTGGAGGGCCTTCAGCTGGGGCTGGATCCTCTGCATGGCGTGCATCGAGCGGGTCTGCTTGATGGTCAGAGGGATCAGCACAACCCGGACGGCCAGGGTGAGGAGGATGATGGCCGCCCCGTACGACGGGATCACGTCGTAGAAGAACGACAGGACGCTGCCCAGCCCCTCCAGCAGGTTCTGCCAGATCACGACTGGGCCTCTTGTATGATGGCGTCATACTTTCGAGATGGCACCGGGTCGGGGCCCCCGCTCGACAGTGGGCTGCACCGCAGGATCCGCCACGCCGCCAGGGCCCCTCCCTTCAGGGCCCCGTGGACCCGGATGGCCTCCTGGGCGTACGCCGAGCACGAGGGGTGGAAGCGGCACCGCCCCCCGGTCACCCGGCCCACCGTCCCGCGGTAGGCGGCGATCAGCCCCAGCAGCAGCAGGCGCAGGGGCGCCCCGGCGGCCCGGATCACCGCCTTCATCCCTGTAGCACCCCTGATCGGTCGAGCATCGTTCGGACCTCCCGGGCCACCTCTTGGGCCTTGGCCCCCACGATCTCGGGCCTGGCCACCAGCACCACCTGACATCCCTCCCGCACCTGCGGCTCCACGCCCCGCCACGCCTCCCGCAGGAGGCGCCGGGCCCGGTTCCGGACCACCGCGCCCCCCACCCGGCGGCTCACCGCGAAGGCGGCCCATGAAGGGCCGCCTTCGAGCGCCACGTACACTACCACCCGCGCAGAACGGAACGCGGTGCCGCGGTGGAGGGCGTCGCGGATGCGGTCGGATCGCGTGGGCCTAGGCGCTGAGCTTGGTCCGGCCCTTGGCCCGGCGACGGGCCAGGATGGCGCGGCCGGCCCGGGTGCGCATCCGGGTCCGGAAGCCGTGGGTCTTCTTCCGCCTTCGGCGGCTGGGCTGGAACGTTCGCTTCATCGAGCGCAGATTATATGAACCCCTGTCCGCGCAGGTCAAAGGGCAGGTTCGGGCCTCGCAGGACCCCCATCGGCGATCTGCCCATTGCTTCGGCCCGCGGCGGGGGTCTATAATCCGCGCCGCACCCTTCCCCGGGGCCGCTCCTGTATGGGCGGCCCCGATTCACTTCCCCAGGCGATTCCACAACTGTGGAAAGGGACTGTGGAAAACTCGGCACCGACCGGCTCCCTCGCTGAAGCGAACGACGCCTGGGCCCGAGCCCGCGACGTGGCCCGTGAGGAGCTCACCGACGGCTCGTTCGAGATGTGGTTCGCCGAGGTCCAGCCCCGCGGCCTCCGTGAGGGGGCCCTGGAGCT
>DASWKD010000062.1:0-5731 GCA_036396815.1 Actinomycetota bacterium
CGAGGTTCGACGCCACGCTCCAGAACAGAACGGCCCGACCGTTCATGATCGGCTCGGGGTTGATCGATCCGTCGTTGCCCACGGTGCCGTCGGCCGCGGAGGAGACCAGTGTGTATGCGCCGGTCTCGAGGTTGCGCGCGTACACGTCGATTTCGGCGTTGTCATCCTCCGGCGCGTAGGCGTTGCCGGATTGGAACACCAGCACCCGCCCGTCGCGGGAGACACGTGGATTCTTCACCTCGTACGTCGCGTCCGCCCCGTCGGCGTGAAACGAGAGCCGCTCGATCTCGCCCGGCCGCGGATACGCGGCACCGGGCGCCGCCGTGGCGATCAGGATGGCGAGGGCGAGGGGCAGAGCGGCTCGTCGCATGCTAGATGTGTTCGCCGGGCCGCGCGCACACACCTTTGTGCAGCTGCACAGAGATTTGGGATGGCTCATCGAGGGGGTCGATGGAGCACGTCCTCGCGCTATGGTCTATCGGGACACGCGCAGCCTCATCAAGATCGTGACCGGCGCAGCCAAACCCAAGTGGGCCCAAGATCGTGATTGGGGCCGGAGTCCGGGTACGGCGAGATCGCATCGACAAGGTCGGCCGACCCTCCGCCACCTCACCACATCGGAGTGGGGCGCCTTCACCGCGGGGTCCGGGTGATCATGCTGATCGATGGCCTCGACGTACGGATCGTCTCGGAAAAGGGAGAACTCCTGCGTCACCTGACCCCTCGATCCGATGCGCGACAACCAACCATGGGATGAGAGAGTGTCCACGATGGTGCGGGACATGCGTCCACGATGCCCCGACACATCACATGGTGCCCCCGGGAGGAATCGAACCTCCGACACCCGGTTTAGGAAACCGGTGCTCTATCCACTGAGCTACGAGGGCCCATTGGAAGTGTAGCGAACGTGGAGAGGCCGGCGAGCCGAAGGACTGCTACCGCTTCACGCGGGCCCGGGGAGCGACCCGCCTGCGACGCGAGCCGAACACCAGCTGTGGGGCGGGGACCTTCCGGCCCTCCTGCTCGAACTCGTGGTGCAGGTCCAGGGTCCGGGCGATCCGGCCCACGTCGCTCTCCTGGTCGGGCGTGACCAGGGTGACGCCGGTCCCGGCGCGCCCCGCCCGGGCGGTGCGGCCCACACGGTGCACGTAGGCCTTGCCGTCCTCCGGCGGGTCGTAGTTGATGACGTGCGTGATCAGGTCCAGGTCCAGCCCGCGGGCGGCCACGTCCGTGGCCACAAGCGTGTCGATCTTGCCGGTGTCGAACCGGGCCAGGGTGCGCTCCCGGAGCGACTGCCGCATGTCGCCGTGCATCGCAGCGGCGGGCACGCCCTTGGCCTTCAGCCGGGTGGCCAGCCGGTCGGCGCCGCGCTTGGTGCGCACGAACACCAGGGCCAGCCCTCCGTCGCGCTCACTGAGGAGCTTGACCAGCGCTCCCACCTTGTCCCCGTCGGGGACCGAGACGAACTGGTGCTCGGCCTCGTCCACCGTCTGCACCGCCGAGACGACCTCGTGTCGAACGGCGTCTCTGGTGTAGCGGGTGGCCAGGAAGCCGACCTGGCCGTCCAGCGTGGCCGAGAAGAACATGGTCTGGCGGTCCGCCCGGATCCGGCGGACGATGGTGTCCACCTGGGGCTGGAAGCCCATGTCGAGCATCCGGTCGGCCTCGTCCAGGATCAGGATGCTGATGCCGTCCAGGGAGATCATCTTCCGCTGGGCCAGGTCCTCGAGCCGTCCGGGGGTGGCCACCAGGATGTGCGCCTTGGCGGCCTTCTTGGCCTGCTCGCCCAGGCCCACGCCGCCGTACGCGGTGGCCACCCGGAGGCGCTTGGCCGCGGAGATGTCCGCGAGCTCGTCGCGGACCTGCGAGGCCAGCTCCCGGGTGGGGACCAGGATCAGGGCCGAGGGGGTGGCCGAGGAAGGGTCGATCCGCTCCACGATGGGGATGGCGAAGGCCAGGGTCTTGCCCGAGCCCGTCCGGGACTTGGCCAGGACGTCGCGCCCGGCCAGGGCGTCGGTCATGACCAGGGTCTGGATCGGGAACGGATGGATGACCCCGCGCTTGTGGAGCGCGTCGATCACGGGCGCGGATGCGCCAAGCTCTGCGAAAGTAGGTGACACGGTGTTCCTCCTTGCGGCCGGAGCCGCTGTCGTCGAGGCTTCAGGACTCGCCGCGACTCTCAGGAGGAACGGGGAGAATGAACCCTCACCGAGCGGCACCCGCCGCTCGTGAGACACATGATAGCAGGTCGGACGCCCCTTCCCAGCACCCTGGTAGCATCGCCCGCATGCGCCGGAGGTCGGTGTGGGTCCTCGCGATCTCCATGGTCCTGGTCACGGCGGCCCTGGCGATGCTCTCGGCCCGGCCCGATGCGCCCCTGGCCCCTCCCTCTTTGGACGATGCCTCACCGGCGCGCGCCCGGGACCTCCTGGTGTGGCTCTCGTTCGGGGCCATGGCCGTGGCCTGCGCGGTCTTCGTGTGGGCGGTGACCGTGGCGGGGCGGGGCCGCCTGAGCGCGAGCGTGGTACTCGGGGTGGCCATGGTGCTGCACGTCCTGGTGCTGGCCGCGCCGCTCGTCCTCTCCCGTGACGCGTACAGCTACGCGCTGTACGGGCGGATGGTCTCGGAGCACGGCCTGAACCCCTACCTCACCGCGCCCTCGGCCCTGACCGGGGACCCGCTGCTCCGCGTGGCCTCCCCGGCCTGGGTGGACGAGCCGTCCGTGTACGGTCCGGCGTTCACCCTCCTGTCGGCGGGGCTCACCCGTCTGATCCGGTCCCCGGCCGGGACCGTGGACGCGTTCCGGGTGATCGCCGCCGTGGCGTCCCTGGCCACCGCGGCCCTGGCCATGGCCGCTGCCCGACGGTCCCGGACCGGGCGGACCGCCCTGGCCGGCGTCCTGGTGGGGTGGAACCCGGTGATGCTTTTCCACACCGTGGGCGGAGGCCACAACGACGCCCTGGCCGGCGCCGCCGTGGCGGGGGCCCTGGTCCTGTCCACGAGGTGGGCCACCGCCGCCGCAGGGCTCGGAGCGATGGTCAAGGCCACCGCGGCCGCCCCGCTGGTGGTGGTGGCCGCGGCCGGCGTCCTGATCCGCCGCTCCGGTGAGCGCCTGCGCGAGCTCCTGGCGCATCTGGCCATCGTGGCCGCGGTGGCCGTCCCCGCCGCTCTCCCCTTCATGCAGGCCACCGACCCGACGCTGGGCCTGGCCACCGCGGCCGGCCGGCGAGGCTGGATGGCCCCCTCGCGGCTGGTCGAGCGAGGACTGGTGACGCTCGGGGTGAGCCCCGGGGCCGTGGTGCGGGTCGGGTTCGCCCTCGTGGCCCTGTGGGCCATCGTGCAGGTGATCCGAGGCCTGCGTCCGGGCGGGCCGGAGGTCCCGGCCGCCGTGGGCTGGGCGGCGCTGATCGCTCTGCTGGCCGGGCCGCTCCTCCTGCCCTGGTACCTTCCCGTGGCCCTGGCTGCGGCGTGGGCCCTGCCCCGGGTCCCGCGGAACGCGGTGGTCGGCGTGTCCGTGCTGATGGCCACAACGATGTTCGTGGCCGAGCGGGGCCGGGCTCCCGATGCCTGGGACGCCATGCTGCTGGCGGTGCGCTACCTGGGCGCCCCGGCGGCCCTGGCCCTCCTGGTGTTGGTGCTCCTGGGCCTACGGCGACGGATCCGCGCCGGCGCCTCTCTGGCGGACGACCAGGTGCCCGGCGGCGGTGACCATGGCGGCCAACACGGCCGGGACGGGGCCGGACAGACGGACGCCGGCCGTATCCACCACCGTCCCGGCCAGGATCAGGGCGGCCGCCCCGAACGCGGGCGCCAGGGCGGCCCGGGCCCCGGCTGAGCGGATCGCCCACCCCGCCCACGGCCACCCGACCACGGCCAGGAGCGCCAGCGCGGCCAGCACGGAGCCGATCAGGGCCGCGGGGGACAGGCCCGAGGGGATGGGGAGCGAGGGACCGGGGCCCGGCGCCCCCCGGAGGACCACCACTCCCGGGGCGACCTGGCGTCCCATGGCCCGGGCCTCCCGGTACCAGGGAGTGAACGGCGCCAGGACCAGGACGTCCCTCCCGTCGAGGACCCCCACGGTCTCCTTGGCCAGGCGGTCGTGCTCGGTGTCTCCGTTCAGGGTGGCCCGTCCGGCCACCGCGTCCCGGGGTCGTCCCACCGCCACGGCGATCCCCCGGATCGCGTCCCGCGGGGCCCCGGCCCGGGTCAGGTTCAGCCACCTGACCACGTGCAGGGCGGCGTCCACCTCCTCCGTGTCGACCAGGACCACCGGCGGGTCCTCGGCGCCCAGCCACGGAGCGGCCCGGCTCACCGTTCGGACCTCGTCCAGGGGGAGGTGGGTCTCCTGACGGTACCAGCCGTACATCGCACCGCCGCAGGTCACCGCGGCCAGTCCGGCCGCCGCCCATCGCCGCCAACCGGCGCGACGCCACAGGAGGGCCAGGCCCGGGGCGGCGGCCAGGGGCAGGAAGAAGGCCGTGGCCACCAGCCGGTTCCCCTGGGCCACGGGGGCCGCCAGCAGGACCAGCGCACCCGTCACGGTGATCGCCGCCCACCAGGCGCAGAGGACGGCCAGGAACCTGCGGCGCGGACCCTCCCATCCCCGTCCGGCGAACCACAGCGCCGCGGCGGGGAGGCCGGGGATCAGGCCCCGGCGGCCATCTCCGATGACCCTGCGCCGGAAGTGCTCGCGGAGCTCGCTCACCAGTCCCGTCCGCCGGAGGAAGGCGTCCTGGGAGGTGTCCCCGGCCACGGCCCGGGCCGGCGTCAGGAGACCCAGCGCGGTGACCGCCGCGCCACCGGCCATCCCCAGCCCGATCCTCCCGGCCCAGGTGGAGGCGGGGGGCGTCCCGCCCCGGATCCGGCGGAGAGCGTCCGGCACGAGTAAGACGAGCGGCCCGGCCAGCAGGACCACGGCCAGCGTGAACATGTAGCGATGGGAGAGTCCGGCCGCGCCCAGCAGGGCTCCGCCCGCCACCGCGGCCCGGCCGGATCCCTCGGCCTCGGCGAACGCAGCAGCCGCCGCAAGCAGCAGCAAGACCAGGAGCAGCCCGGCCAGCCACGACGGGGCAAGGTACGCGGCCCACGCCCCGGCCAGGAGCACCGCGGCGGCGGTCCGGACGGAAGCGCGTCCGAGCGTCACGTCCAGCAGTCCGGCGGCGGCCAGGCCCGTGGCCAGGGCCAGCGCGGGGCCGACGGCCGCCACTGCGGCCAGGGCGTCCAGGCGGAGGATCCCGCCCAGCATCAGCGCCAGGGCCGGCCCACCGCCGCGGCCGGGCGCGATGCCCAGGCCCTCGACCTCCGCCAGGCGGGTCCACCACACGTACAGCGGTCCGTCGGGGCCCACCGGGGTCCGGATGCCCGCGGCGATCGGGTAGGCGAGGTACGCCACCAGCAGGGCTGCGGCCGGGACCAGGAGGGGAGCGGCGGCGCGGAGCCTGGGCACGCCAGCACCGTAGCAGGCTGGTACGATGCGGCGCCGTGCTGGACGCATCCCTCGTTTCCGACGTGCTGGCCGCTGCGCTCCGGTCGGGCGGCGCGTTCGCCGAGATCTTCGCCGAGGAGCGGCGGTCCACCACCCTCCGTCTGGACGACGGCCGTGTGGAGGAGCTCTCCACGGGCCTCGATCGCGGGGCGGGCATCCGCGTGGTGGCCGGTGAGACCACCACCTACGCCTACGCGAACCGGATGGACCGCGACGCGCTGCTGCGCGCGGCGGAGGCCGCCTCAG
>DASWKD010000063.1:0-7088 GCA_036396815.1 Actinomycetota bacterium
CCCGACCCGTCACCCCCGACAGCGGGACCCTGGTGGCCCGGGGACGCCTGGTCTTCGCCGGGCGGTCCCTCGGGCTGTCCGAGACCGTGATCGAGGATGCCCGGGGGAGGATCGTGGCCCACAGCACGTCCCGGTGCGTGATCTTCCCGCCCATGGGCCCACCGCCATCGGACCTCCCCGACCACCCCACCATCGCGTGGCCCCAGCACCAGACCCCCGACCCGTACCTCCGCCCGGTATCGGGCTCCGTGATCCCTCAGGAGGTGTGGGACGAAACCTCTGGGCTGGATGTGCTGCGACGGCAGATCGCCGGCGACCTCCCGGCCCCTCCCATCAGTCACCTCACCGGCCTCAGACCCACCGAGGCGTCCGAGGGTTCGTGCACCTTCGTCCTTCCGGCCACCGAGTGGCTGTGCAGCCCCCTGGGCAAGGTCGAGGGGGGGGCCACGGCCCTGCTGGCCGACTCGGCCATCTCGTGCGCTGTCCAGACCATCGTCGGGCCCGGGGCGGTCTTCGCCCTGCTCGACCTCAAGGTGAACTACCTGCGCCCCGTCCAGCCCGACGGCTCGGACCTCACCGCCCGCGGCACCATCACCCACCGTGGGCGGTCCATCGTCGTCGCGGACACCGAGCTCATCAACGCAGCGGGCAAGAGGGTGGCCCTGGCCACCGGAACCGCCATGGTGGTCCCGGACCGGCCATGGCACCGTCGAAACCTTCCTCCGGCCGCGGACAACCCCGGCACCCGCCCCGGTATGCTCCGACCGTGATCCCGGACGAGCCGGTCCGCGGCGGGTACCTGTACCTCGAGCAGCCGTGGCTGTTCTCCACGACCGGCCTGGAGCAGGTCCGGTACTTCCTCGACCAGGACGACTTCCTCCGGCCCCCGCTCTACCACATGACCGGTCTCTCCCCCTCCGGGGGAAGCCCCGGGTCCGCGGCGTTCAGCATGCCGTCCAGCCCCTGGTGGCAGTCGGCGGCGGCGGGCGTGTTCCTCGGCGGGACGTACCCGTTCGTGGCCGACGCAGCGCTGGGCATGGCCGTGTACACGGGGCTCCCCGCGGGGAAGGCCCTGGCCACCTCGGAGCTCTCGGTCAACTTCCTCCGCCCGGCCACGCTGGCCAGCGGGCTCCTGACCGCCCGGGCCTCCGTGATCCAGACCGGCCGCTCCCAGGGGCTCTCCGAGGCCCGGGTCGAGGACGGAGCGGGACAGCTGCTGGCCCACGCCACCTCACGCCTGGTGGTCCGCGAGCTCCCCTTCGAGCCGCCCCCCGCACCGGACACCCTCCCGGCCACCGAGCGGCGCCCCTACGGCACCCCGGATCCCTTCGAGCGGCCCCCCGACGGCGAGGTGACGCCGCAGGAGGTGTGGGACCGAACGCCGGGCCTCGAGATGATGCAGCGGTGGCTGAAGGGCGATCTGCCGATGCCCCCCGTGGCCCACCTCACCGGCTGGCGCCCGCTCGAGATCGAGGAGGGCAGGACCACCTGGGCCATGCCGGCCTCGGAATGGTTCGCCACGTCCTGGCGGACCTTCTACGGAGGAGCCGTGGTCCTGCTGGTCGACGGGACGCTGAACGCCGCCTTCACCACCACCCTGCCGCCCGCCACGTGCTACGGCACGCTGGACCTCAAGGTCCATTTCCTGCGCCCGGTCGAGCCGGACGGCCGGGACCTGGTGGCCCGGGCAACGGTGATCCACCGAGGACGCACCGTGGCCGTGGCCACCTGCGAGGTGGAGAACGCGGACGGGAAGCGCGTGGCCACCGCGGTCAGCAGCTGCATGTACCTCCCCGGCCGGCGGTGGAACACGGCGCACGGCACCATCGACGAGCCCGAGGCCGCAGAGCTCTAGTTCCGCCTGGCCATCGCGGCGTGGATCACGGCCAGGATCTCCTCGCCGATCAGCTCGTCGCGGTCCAGGAGGGCGTCGCGCAGGGCCTCGATCACGTCACGGTTGGACTCCAGGACCTCCGCCGCCCGGGCCTTCTGGGCATCCAGGAGCTCCTCGACCTTGCGCTTGCCGTCGGCGTCCGACAGCACCTTGCCCACCAGGTTCCGGGCCGAGATCGGCCCCTCGGCCACCGCCTCGTAGGACACCAGGGATCCGGCCATCCCCAGTGCGCCCACCATCAGGGCCGCCGTTTGGGTGGCCGTGGACAGGTCCGAGGCAGGACCGGTACCCGGCTCCCCGAAGAACAGCTCCTCGGCGGCCATCCCGCCCAGGGCGATGGCCATGTGCGACTCCAGCTCGGACCGAGACTTCGTGAACCGCTCCTCCAGGTCCCCGTGGGCCAGCAGTCCCAGCGACTGGCGGCGCTTGATGATCGACAGCACCTCCAGCCTGCGGTCCTTCCCCAGGAAGAAGGCCACCGTGGCATGGCCGGCCTCGTGGGTGGCCACCGCCCGGCGCTCCTCGTCCGTGTACGCCACCGGCTGCCGCAGGCCCAGCTCGTCCGAGAGCTTGGCCTCGTACACGTCCGCGGGGCGCATCCGGTCCCGTCCGTTCCGCAGGGCCACCAGGAGGGCCTCGTCCAGGAGGTGCTCGATCATCACCGGCGTGTACCCGAACGTGTCGTGCGCCAGGCGCTCCCGGACGTCGTCCTCATCCAAGGACCCTTCATGCGACTTGGTGCGCAGGAAGTAATCGAGGAGGTCCCGTCGCTCGTTCTTGGTCGGCATGTCGAAGTACAGACGCCGGTCGAACCGGCCCGGCCGCAGGAGGGCGGGGTCCAGGGAGTCGCCGCGGTTCGTGGCCGCGATCAGCAGGATGTTGTGGTACTCGGCCTGCCGGGTCCGGATCCGTCGGGCGGGCGGGAGGTAGCCGTTCATCCACTCCACGAGCTTGTCGCGCATCTTGTGACGCCACGGCGGCTGGTCGAACGACTGCATCTGGATCAGCAGCTCGTTGACCATGCCGCCGGTGCCCGAGGAGACCATGTGCCCCACCGACCGGCCGAGCCCCGCAGGCGCGGGCGCAGCAGACATCGCCCCGCGGTCCATGCCGATGGCGTCGATCTCCTCGATGAACCCGATCGCGCCGCCCTCCCGGCGCGCCGACTTGCGCAGCGCCTTGAAGAACGAGCGGATCCTGGTGTTGGTCATGCCGAACCACATCGACTGGAACGCCGGCGCCGAGACGAACAGGAACGGAACACCGGCCTGCTTGGCCATGGCCTTGGCCAGGAAGGTCTTGCCCGTCCCCGGGGGCCCCTCGAACAAGATGCCGCGGCGGGGGTTGCCGCCCAGGCGGTTGCGGAACGTCGTGTACCCCAGGAACACGTTCAGCGTCCGCACGATCTCGTCCACCTGTCCGTCCAGGCCCTTGACCTGGTCCAGGCCGATGTCGATGTGCTCGGGACGGACCAGCATGTGGGGCGACCTCCCGCTGCCCATGGGCAGGAGCAGGACCAGGGCCAGGACCAGGATCAGGACCACGCCGGGGAGCCAGATCACCGCGTCCTCGGGAAGGCTGGGCAGGCCCACGGGGTTCCCCGAGGCCAGCTTCATCCACAGCCACAGGTCGATCAGGCCCAGGACCAGCGCCAGGCGGAACAGGCGGCGGCGGCGGCTCCGCTCCCGGATCCGGGCCACGTCCGCCCGGCCGGCCTGCAGGAGCTTGGACTGCCCCAGCTCCCTGGCCACGTCGTTGGCGTACCGCTCCGTGCTCCGTGCCTGGTCCTTCTCCATCCCTGCCTCCTGAACGCAAGGGCCCGAGGGCCGATGGGCGCTCGGGCTTACCCACCGTATTCGACACCTTGAGGCGGTATCCTGCCACCCCCGTACGACGTATTCGGTATAGGTATGGGGTGCAGGTTCCGGTCAGACTGTGAAGGAGCATTGCCGAGGAAACCGGTCAGACGCGCCGCCCAGGAGGGCGATGCCCGCATCGTCGGAGGCATGCTCAGGGACCTGCGGAAATCGGCCGGCTACCGGGCAGTCAAGGATGCCGCCTCGGCCCCCGATTGCCCGGCCGCCCTGCAGACGATCTATGCGTACGAGCGGGGAGGGCTGATGCCCAGCCTCCCCCAGTTCCTGGAGCTGGTGGAGTTCTACTCCTCCGGCAAGGGCGCCGACGGGGTCCGGTACATGGCCGTGGCCGCCATCCACCGGGCCCTGGCCCTCCCCTCGTACCCCGTGCGCCAGGCGCACGAGCTGGCCGAGAGGCTCCAGCCGGAGCCCTCCCGCGGGCGACGCCGCAAGGCCTGAGCTGGCGCGTCCCGGCGCCAGCCGCCAAGATGCCCCCATGCTGGAGGCCATCGACCACGTGGGCATCGCCGTGCGCGACCTGGACGCCGCCGTCGAGCGGTACCGGACGGCATTCGGCGTGGTCCCCACCCATCGGGAGACCGTGGACCACCAGGGGGTGGAGGAGGTCCTGTTCGCGGTCGGCGGGTCCTACATCCAGCTGCTGAGGGCCCTCGGCCCCGACACCCCGGTGGGACGCTTCCTGGCCAGACGGGGAGAGGGCGTCCATCACGTGGGGTACCGAGTGGCCGACCTGGCAGGCACCCTGGGAACCCTCAGGGATCAGGGCCACGCCCTGGTGGACGAGACCGGCCGGCCGGGCTCGCGGGGCACCACCGTGGCCTTCGTCCACCCCAAGGCGTTCGACGGCGTTCTGATCGAGCTGGTCCAGGAGCCTTAGGGAAGGCCGGTCATGCCCTCCACGGGTGCCGAGACCAGCGCGGCCATGTTCCCGTCGGGATGGGCGTTCTCCGACATCAGCTGATGGGCCGCGCCGATGTCCCCGAACGTGAACGTGCGGGACAGGGCCGGGTCGATCTTGCCGTCCACCACCATCCGGTTGAACGCCGCCGCCTGCTGGTCGTTGGCGAAGTGCGAGCCCTGGAGCCGCTTCTGCCGCATCCACAGGTACCGGAGGTCCGCCACCGCGTTGTACCCGGTGGTCCCGGCGCAGATCACCACCATGCCCCCGGTGTCCGCCACGAACACCGACGTGGGGATGGTGGATTCGCCGGGGTGCTCGAACACGATCCTGGGGCTCCTACGCTCCCCGACCGCCTCCCAGATCGCCTTCCCGAACGCCTTGGCCCCCTCGGCCCAGGCGTCGAAGTCGCCGTCCTCGGTCCAGTGTGGGGGCATGCCCCAGTGGTCGAACTCGCTGCGGTTGACCACGCCCACGGCCCCGAGCTTGCGGCAGAACTCGACCTTGTCCTCGCTGGACACCACGGCCACCGGCAGGCCTCCTGCCTCACGGACCAGCTGGAGGGCCATGGACCCCAGGCCCCCCGCGCCGCCCCACACCAGCACCACGTCGCCTTCCTCCACCACGTGCGGCGGCCACCCGAAGAGCATCCGGTAGGCGGTGGCTCCCACCAGGGTCGGCGCCGCGGCCTCCTCCCAGGTGAGCTGGGGGGCCTTGGGAAGGAGCTGGTGGGCCTGGACCTTGGTGAACTGGGCGAACGATCCCCAGTTCGTCTCGTAGCCCCAGATCCGGAACGAGGGATGGAACATCGGGTCGTCCAGCCCGTCGGCCTCCCGGTCCCACTGCCCGCAGTGGACCACCACGTGGTCGCCCGCGGCCACGTTGGACACGTTCTCCCCCACCGCATACACCACGCCGCTGGCGTCGGAGCCTCCGATGTGGAACGCCGCGGGCTCTCCGAGCTTCCCGTGGATCTTGGTCACGTCCACAGGGACGCCCCGGGCGGCCCACACGTTGTTGTAGTTGATGCCCGCGGCCATCACCAGGACCAGAGCGTCGTCCGGGCCGACCTCCGGGACCTCGATCTCCTCGACCTGGAAGGCCTTCTCCGGCTCGCCGAACCGCTCGGGCCGGATCACCTGGGCGAACATCCGGGCGGGGATCTCTCCGATGGGCGGGATGTCGCCGATCTGGTACAGGTCCTTGGTCAAGGCTCCTACCTCCAGGGCGCTCGGTTGGTTACCAGTCGGTAGGTTATACCCTGCGACCCGCCCCAGGCAACCCTCCGCCGCTCCGGAGCGCCGGGGACTCCGGGACCCCGATGCAGCCGGCCTCGATCCCCAGCTTCTTGAGACCCGCGAGGTCCCCGGCTCCCCACCGGGCCCGCCCCGGACCCGCGTCCTGCCCCATCACCTGCGAAGGGTCGTCCACGTCCTGAAGGCCCGCCAGATGGCCGAGCTGATGGAGGATCAGGTCTCCCTGGGTGGCGCCCCGACCGTAGCCGGGGTCCAGCTGCCGCTCCGCGTTCAGGAGGACGGCTCCCGTCACCGCAACGTGGCCGCCGTAGGGACTGGGCTCCTCGTGGATATCGGCGCCACCCCGGAACCGCTCTCCGTAGGGGAGCCGGTACTCCGGGACCCATCCCACCACGACGGGGGCCCACCAGCCGTCGTAGCGATCCGGCTGAAGGGGGTCCCGGCTGTAGGAAGGATCCTCGTCGGTCCAGCCCCAGTACGCGAACCGGATGCCCGTTGCTGCGCTCAGCCGGGCGAACCCGCGGTGCACGTCCTCCACCCCGCCCGGCGGCGCATCCCGGTCGTTGATCGCATAGACCACCCAGCCGCAGGGATCGAACCGGGCCCGGCCGTAGGCGACGCGGTGGGCCTCGGAAGGACCTGTGGCTCGGGCGGCGAGCTCCGGCCACGGCGCCGGCGCCTCCACGCATCCCTTGAGCTTCCCGAGCCGGACCAGACCGGTCCGGTCGCCACGGCCCAGGTCGACGGGCCCATAGAACAGCGATTCATGGTTCATCACCTGGTCCGGCGCGTCGACGTGGTCCAGGCCCATCACGTGGCCGATCTCGTGAAGGATCACCGGGCCCCAGGCGTCCCCACTCCCGAACCCGGAAGGCAGCTCGACGTCCGCGTTCAAGGCGACGAACCCCGACACCGTCACCAGCTCGTCCCGGTCGTTGCCCAGGAAGTACCCGTCGGCGGTCCCCAGCGTGCCCTCCTCGATGTCGTCCCCGAACGGCGACCAGCCGACCAGCAGCGGGGCCCACCCCGGTCCATACCGACGGGGCTGATGGAGGAGGCGCTCGTCGAGCGGATCTTCGCTGGTCATCCCGACGAACCGGAACGGGATGCCGCTGACGGCGGAGATCCTATCCACGGCTTCCCGGACATCCCTCAGGCCGCCC
>DASWKD010000064.1:0-6797 GCA_036396815.1 Actinomycetota bacterium
TTGTGGACCCGGAGCCGATGACCACGTCCTCCGCGTTCACCATGCTGACGTTGAAGAGAACCGTGCCCCACTCCTCCTCGTCGGACCTGATCTGGACGATGGCCTCGGCCACGCCTGCGTCGTTGACGCCGCACCGGGTGACGTTCAGCGTGATCCCGGCCTCATCTGCGTCCCGGACGATCCCGGCCACGGACTTCTCCAGGTTGCATCCCACGGCCAGCAGACCGACCACGATCGAGGCCACCGCGCGAGCCATCCCTTCCCTCCTCCGTCGAAGACCGCCGGATGCTATCAGAACGGTCGAAGCGCCCGCTCCACCGCGGCCACCAGGCCCTCGGTGGTGTGCGGGTCGGCTACGGCGTGCACCGTCATCCCCGCCGCCCGAGCGGCCTCCGCGGTCACCGGGCCGATGCACACCACCTTCGGCCCCTCCACCGGGCCGGCCGCGGCAACGAAGCCATCCACGGTGGAGGCCGAGGTGAACGTGACCGCGTCCACCCGGCCCTCGGCCAGGGCCCGGGCGGCCTTGTCGGGCAGGGACCCGGCGGGAAGGGTCCGGTAGGCCTCCACCCGGACCGGCGTCCATCCCTTGGCCTCCAGGGCGTCCTGGAGCTCCGGTGGGGCCACGTCGGCCCGAGGCAGGAGGACCGAGCCGGTCCCCGGCGGGAACGCGTCACCCAGCGCCGCGGTGGTGAAGGTCGGCGGGACCAGGTCCACGGCCACCCCGTGCTCCTCGAGGGCCAGCCGGGTGGCGGGGCCCACCGCGGCCACCTTCGCGGGGATCGGACCGGATGCCCGCTCGAACCAGGACGACACCGTGGCCGCGCTGGTGAACACGACCCACGCGAAGCCGCCCTCGGCGGTCCGGGCGACAGCCCGCTCCAGATCCTTCCCTCGCGGCGGGGCGTACCGGATGGCCGGGGCGATCAGCGCGGTGGCTCCCCGCTCTTCCAGGAGGGCCACCAGGGGGTCGGCCCGCTCCACGGGCCGGGTGACCAGGACCGTGCGGCCCTCCAGGCTCACCCGCCGGCCTCGCGGAGGATGTCCTCGGCCCCACCGGCCCGGAGGATCCCCGCCGCCTCACGAGCGGCCGCGGCCGGATCGTCGGCCTCGACCTGGGCCCAGGCCTGCTCGGAGCCGTCCGGGCGGATAACCACGGCCAGGAGCCGAACACCCTGGCCGCGGACCTCCGCATAGGCGCCCAGCGGCAGGCGGCAGCCGCCGCCCAGGAGGCGGACCAGCTCGCGCTCGGCCTCGAACCGAATCCGGGACGGCTGGTGGTCGAGGGCCGCGGCGGCCTCGGCGCCGGCCGTGCCGGCCACGGCCTGCACCGCCAGGGCCCCCTGTCCGGGGGCGGGGACCATCTCCTCCACGGGGATCGGCGCGGCGTGCTCGGGCTCGAGGGTCAGCCGGGCCAGGCCGGCCGCGGCCAGGACCAGGGCGTCGTAGGCGCCCTCGGACAGCTTGCGGAGGCGCGTTTCGACGTTCCCCCGGACGTCCTCGACGGTCAGCCCGGGGCGGGACCGCAGGAGCTGGGCCCGGCGGCGGAGGCTCCCGGTGCCCACCCTGCCGCCGTCGGGCAGGTCTCCGTCCCGGGTGACCAGGACGTCGTAGGGAAGCGCACGCTCGGGCACGGCGGCCACGATCACGCCCTCGGGGTCATCGGACGGCAGGTCCTTGGCCGAATGCACGGCCAGGTCCACGTCCCCCCGAACCAGGGCCTCGGTGATCTCGGCCACGAACAGGCCCTTGACCCCGGCCGGCGAGCCGGCCGGCGAGGCCCCGCGATCGCCTGCCGTGGTGATGGGCACCAGGAGTGTGTCGCCCCCCAGCCGTTCGGCAACCTCGGCGGCCTGGGCCAGGGCGAGCGGGGACCCGCGTGTCCCGATCCGGACCTGCACGGCTAGCCCTCGAGGTCCAGCCCGAACAGCTCGGCCAGAGCTCGGACGTGCTCCTCGCCGCCGGGCTGCTTCAGCCGGACCACCGGCTGGTGCAGGAGCTTGTTGACCACGCCCCGGGCCAGGGCTTCCACGGCCTCGCGATCCCGGGGGGACAGCCTGCCGAGCAGCGCCCCGGCCCGGCGGAGCTCATCGGCCGCGGCCGTCTCCCCCCGGGTCCGCAGGGCCTGGATCACGGGAGCCAGGCGGGCGGCCCGCCGCCGGGCCGCGTGGCGCTCCACCTCGGCGGCGATGATGCCTTGCACCGCGGCCACGTCCTGGCCCGCGGGGAGATCCCGGAGGCCGGGGCGGAGGTCGTCGATGTCGGCCACGGCCTGTCCGGGGAGATCGCGGACCTCGGGCTCCACGTCACGGGGCACGGCCAGGTCCAGGAAGAACCGAGCGCGAGGACCGGCCGCCGCCACCACCGCGACGGGGATCACCGGGGCCGTGGAGCCGGTGGAGGACACGATCAGGTCGGCCTCGGCCAGAGCCGATGGAAGCTCATCCAGGCCGCCGTGGGCGGCACCAAGCCGGGCGCTCAGCTTCTGGGCCCGGGCGGGCGTGCGGTTCAGGATCGTGACGCTCCCGATCCCGCGCCCGCGGAGCGCTTCCACCGTGACCGCGCCCATCTCCCCGGCCCCCACCACCAGGAGCGATCGCCCGTCCAGACCGTCGAGGTGTCCGGCGGCCAGGTCCGCCCCAGCCTCCACGAATGCGGCAGGACCTGTACCCACCGCCGTCTCCTCCCGGGCCCGGCGTCCCACCCGGGCGGCGTGTCGGAACAGGTCCCCCAGGACCTGCGCGGCGGCGTCCTCGGCCTCGGCCCGGCGCAGGGCGTGGCGAACCTGCTCCAGGATCTGCGGCTCGCCGATAACCATCGAGTCGATCCCCGAGGCCACCGAGAACAGATGCTCGGCCGCATCGTCCTCGTAGTGGGAATACAGGGGCTCGGCCAGGTCCTCGACCGGCACGTCGCGGGCCTCGGACAGGAACCGCTTCAGGTCGCGGAAACCCTCGTGGTACGAGGTCACCTCGGCGTAGACCTCCACCCGATTGCAGGTGGACAGGATCACCGAGCCGTGGACGCCGTCCAGCTCCGCGAGGTGCTTGTACGCCTTGGGGAACTCGTCGTCGCCGAGCGCCAGGCGCTCCAGGAGGGACACGGGGGCGTGCCGGTAGGAGACGCCCAGCGCCAGGACGGTCATGCCGCTACGTCACCGCCTCCAGGGGCAGGGCCTTGCCCCGCCGGACGTCGGCCAGGGCGGCCTTGCGCTGCTCGTAGAAGGCCAGGATCTGGAGCTCGATCGACAGGTCGACCTTGCGCAGGGACACGTGGTCGGGGACGTTGATGTGGGCCGGGGCGAAGTTGAGGATCGAGCGGACGCCGGCCTCGACCATGGCGTCGGCCACCTCCTGGGCGCTGGACGCCGGGGTGCAGATCAGCCCGATGGCCACCTCCTGGTCCCGGACCAGCTCCGGGAGCTCCTCCACCGGGCGGACCTCGACCCCGGCCACCACCTCGCCGGTCTGGGCCGGGTCCGCGTCCACCAGGGCCACCACCCGGAAGCCCCGCTCGCCGAAGCCCCGGTAGTTGGCCAGGGCGTGGCCCAGGTTCCCGACCCCGGCGATGACCACCGGCCAGTCCTGGGTCAGCCCCAGCTCCCGGCGGACCTGGTGGATCAGGTAGGGGACGTCGTAGCCCACCCCCCGGGTCCCGTAGGAGCCCAGGTGGGAGAGGTCCTTGCGGACCTTGGCCGAGTTCACCCCGGCAGCCTCGGCCAGGCCCTCCGAGGAGACCGTGGACCGGCCCTGCTCGGCCATCTCCACCAGGGCCCGCAGGTACAGGGGCAGGCGGCCCACGGTGGCCTCGGGGATGGGGCGGGCCCTCACGCTCGTGAACGGGTCATTATGCCTCGATGCTACCGCTTGACCTGCGCTTTCTCAAACGCTCAAGCGGTGAGCAGGGCCTCCAGGGAAGCTGGGTCCACGGCGATCTCGAAAGCCTCGTCGCCGTCCACCTCGACCACCGGGACCCGGAGGCCGTACCGGTCCTCCAGGTCTTCGTCGCCGTCCACGAAGACCTCCTGGTAGGCGAAGGGGATCCGGTGACGGACGGCCAGCAGGACCTCCCGGGCCTCGTCGCACAGGCCGCAGGTGATGCGCGAATACATGACCACCCTGGCGCTCACGACGGCGGAGTATCGCATACTGGCCCCGTGGCCGAGCCCGACGCCGAGCTCGTGCGGCGGGTCTCCGATCGCGACCCCGGAGCCTTCGAGGACCTGTACCGCCGGTACGCCCCCGCCGCGTACGGCCTGGCCCGGCGGGTCCTGCGCCTGCCGGACCTGGCCCAGGAGGTGGTCCACGAGGCCTTCGCCGCCCTGTGGGCAGCCCCCGAGGCCTACGACCCGGCTCGGGGAGCGTTCCGGGGCTTCTTCCTGTCGCTGGTCCACCACCGGGCCGTGGACGCCGTCCGCCGTGAGGAGCGCCTCCGGGAGCGGGAGCGCCGGGTGAACCCCCAGCCCGAGGTGGACGAAGACTTCAGTGAGGGCTTGGTGGAGGAGGCCGACCTGGCCGACCGCCGGGCCGAGGTTCGGACCGCCATGGCCGACCTGCCTCCGGAGCAGCGCCAGGTGCTTCAGCTCATGTACTTCGAGGGATGGACCCAGGCCCGGATCGCCCGGGAGACCGGCACGCCGCTGGGGACCGTGAAGACGCGTTCCCTGGCCGCCATGCGCAAGCTGAGGGAGCGACTGGGATGACGTGGGACCACGAGCGGGTCGAGGAGCTCCTGGCTAGCATGGTGCTGGGCGGCCTGGACCCCGAGGACGCCGCGCTGGCCGACCGGGCCATGGCCGAGCACGTCCCCGGATGCGACCGGTGCTCCTCGGCCATCCGAGGCTTCCGCGAGGTGGCCGGCGACCTGGCCCTCCTGGCCGCCCCCGCTCCCCCGCCCGACCTGCTGGCCCGGCGGGTGACCGGCCTGGCCCGGGCGCCCCGGCGCCGGCCGGCGGGATGGGTGGCCGCCGGCGTGGCCGTGGTAGCTCTGGCCGGGCTGGCCACGTGGACCGTGGCCCTGGACCGGCGCCTGGAGCGGGCCGAGACCCGCCAGGCCTGGGTCCTCGACGCCCTGTCGGAGGTGGGCACACCCGAGGTGGCCGTGCTCCGCCTCCGGGGCCAGACCGGGCGGATCTCGGTGCTCCAGGACCGGACCGGCGACCAGCACTACCTGCTGGCCTCGGGCCTCCCGGAGGGCACGTACCAGGTGTGGATGGTCGGCCAGGGCGGCACGTGGAGCCCGGGGACGTTCGACGCGGCCCACGGCGCGGCCATGGTCCCGGTGAAGACGGACATGGACAAGTGGCACACGGTGATGGTCACCGAGGCGCCGGAAGGCCCGGCCCCCGAGCCCACCGTGTCACCCCTGGCCAGCGCCCTGGTCGACGGCTGACGGCCGGGCCGCGGTCAGGAACCCCAGGTACATCACCACCACGCCCACGGCCAGCGTGACCGAGAACCCCTCGGCGTTCCCCGCCGCGGCGAACGCCGACCCCCCGGCCACCACCAGCGCGCCGAGCAGGATCAGCACGGCCCCGTACAGCCGGCCCCGGAGGTGCGGCTTCCCGCGCATCCCCAGCGCCGACCACAGGATGCCCAGCACCAGCACCGCGGTCCCGGTGTACGAGTAGATCAGGGCCAGCGTGCGGGCGGTGGCGTCCGCGCCCAGGACCTCCTTGCCGGTGAAGAACTCCTCCGAGGCCAGTACGTCCAGATCCAGGCTTGCCCCCCGGACCTCCAGCGTGGCGAACGCCGTGGCCGCCAGCACGACTACGAGCGCTAGATGGGCTTTATTGCGCCCGATGAAGCGGTAGGCCGGGAGCAGCAGGCGGGAGCGAGCCATCCACAGGGGGGGCTGGTTCTTGAACTGGGCCAGCAGGTACACCTCGCCCAGGGCCAGGTACGGCACGGTGAGGACCGCGCCGAACAGCCAGTACACCCGGAACTCCACCGAGGTCCAGCCCTCGGTGAGGCCCAGGGCCAGCGCGGCCGACCCCGTGGCGAACATCAGCAGGGCCACGGCCCACACGCCCTCGTACCACCGGCCCCGGCGCACGAACCGCACCAGGAGGTGCACGCCGAACGCCGCGGCCACCGCGGCCGCCGCCCAGGCCACGATCACGAGGGCTCCTCCCGGCGCAGCTCCCGGCGGAGGACCTTGCCGGTGACGTGCTTCGGGAGCTCGTCCACCACCTCCACGTGCCGGGGGACCTTGAACCGGGCCAGCCGGGCCGAGCAGTGATCGAGGATCTCGTCCACGGTGACCGGCTCGCGGGAGACCACGAAGGCCTTGACCGCCTCGCCGGTTCGCTCGTCGGGCACGCCGACCACCGCGGCCTCGGCCACCTTCGGGTTGGCCAGGATGGCCTCCTCGACCTCCTTGGGGAACACGTTGAACCCCGACACGATGACCAGGTCCTTCTTCCGGTCCACCAGGAACAGGAAGCCGTCCTGGTCGCGGTAGGCCACGTCGCCGGTGTGCAGGCGCCCGTCGCGGAGCACGGCCGAGGTCTCCTCGGGGCGGTCGCGGTAGCCCTGGAACACGTTGGGCCCGGACACCACGATCTCCCCCGGGTCGCCGTCCACCGCATCCTCCCCGTCCTCGTCCAGCAGGTGCACGTCCAGGCCGGGCAGGGGGATGCCGATCGAGCCGCCCTTGGGCTCCTCCCCCAGGGCGTTGGTGGTGACCACCGGGGCGGCCTCGGTCAGGCCGTAGCCCTCCCAGATCGTCACGCCGTACCGCTTCCGGAACGCATCGAGGATCTCGGCCGGGAGGGGCGCCGCGCCGGACACCGCCAT
>DASWKD010000065.1:0-2048 GCA_036396815.1 Actinomycetota bacterium
AGGATCGAGCTCGAGCCCACGTTCACCGCCGACGTGGGCGAGCAGATGTTCAGCACCTACGTCCTGCCGTTCGAGGTGGTCTCGTTCCTCCTCCTGGCGGCCCTGATCGGGGCCATCGTCCTGGCCCGCAAGGAGGACGCATGATCCGCCTGCCGCTGGTGCTCCTGTTCTCCGCGTTCCTGTTCTCCGCGGGCGTGTACGGGGTCCTGGCCCGGCGCAACGCGGTCCTGGTCCTGATGTCCATCGAGCTGATGCTCAACGCCGTGAACGTGAACCTGGTGGCCTTCTCCCGGTACCTCAAGGACGTGGCATTGGGTGGGGAGATCTTCGCGCTGTTCGTGATCACGGTGGCCGCCGCGGAGGTGGGGATCGGGCTGGCCATCGTGATCCTGATCTACCGGAACCGGGAGACCGTCAACGTGGACGAGGTGAACCTGCTCCGATGGTAGACCAGGCCTGGCTGATCCCCGTCGTTCCCCTGGTCGCGTTCTTCGTGATCGCGTTCTTCGGGAAGCGGTTCCCGGGCCGGGGCGCCGACGTCGGGATCTTCGCCACGGCCATCTCGTTCCTCCTGTCGGCCACCGTGGCCTGGCGGGTGATCCAGGACGGGACCTTCCACCACGAGGCCTCGCTGACCTGGTTCGAGCTGTCCTCGTTCGAGCTGGAGCTGGGGATGAGGATCGACGGGCTGGCGGCCATGATGTTCGTGGTGGTGACCACGGTGTCCCTGCTGGTGCAGATCTACTCCACCAGCTACATGGCCCACGAGCCCCGGTACACCTGGTACTTCGCCGCGCTGAACCTGTTCACCGGGTCCATGCTCACGCTGGTCATCGCCAACAACCTGCTCCAGCTGCTGGTCGGCTGGGAGCTGGTCGGCATCTGCTCGTACCTGCTGATCGGTCACTTCTGGGAGGACAAGCTGAACCAGGACGCGGCGGTGAAGGCCTTCGTGACCACCAAGACCGGCGACGTACCGTTCCTGTTCGGGATCTTCGCCCTGATCGCCGCGGCGGGCACGGCCAACATCGGGGGGATCACCGAGGCCGTGGAGCAGGGCGAGCTCGGCACCGGGATCCTCACCGTGGCCGCGATCCTGCTGTTCGGAGGAGCGATCGGGAAGTCGGCCCAGTTCCCCCTCCACGTGTGGCTGCCTGACGCCATGGCCGGGCCCACGCCGGTCTCGGCCCTGATCCACGCAGCGACCATGGTCGTGGCCGGCGTGTACCTGGTGGGCCGGATGTTCACGGTGTTCGTGGCCTCGGACCAGGCCCTTCTGGTGGTGTCCACCATCGCCGGGATCACCATGCTGATCGCCGCGCTCCTGGCCGTGGTCCAGGACGACATCAAGCGGGTCCTGGCCTATTCCACGGTGTCCCAGCTGGCGTACATGGTGGCCGGGCTCTCACTGGGCCCGGCCGGGTTCACCCCGGGCCTGTTCCACCTGTTCACCCACGCCTTCTTCAAGGCCCTGCTGTTCCTGGGGGCCGGCGCGGTGATCCATGCCGTGCACTCCAACAACATGAGCTCGATGGGCGGCCTCCGGCGGTTCATGCCCACCACGTTCTGGACCTTCCTGATCGGCTCCGCCGCCCTGTCCGGGATCCCGCCCCTGGCCGGGTTCTGGTCCAAGGACGAGATCATCACCACGGCGTTCCGCGAGGAGCACTTCGTGCTGTGGGGGGCGGCGTTCCTCACGGCCATCCTGACCGCGTTCTACATGACCCGGGCCGTCCTCTTGACGTTCTTCGGCCAGTACCGAGGGCACGGCGAGCCGCATGAGGCTCCCCGGGCCATGACCGGGCCCCTGGTGGTCCTGGCCGGGCTCTCGGTTGTCGTGGGGCTCCTGGGCGCGCCGCCGTTCGGGGCGGTGTTCGCCGACTGGGTGCACATCGAAGGTGCGCACCACGAGCCCTTCTCCTACGGCTTCGCCGCGGTGTCGATCGTGGGCGCGCTGGCCGGGATCCTGGTGGGGTACCGCCTGTACGCGCGGTGGAAGGAGCGGGACCCCGTGACCCGCCTGGGCCCGGTGTACGCGCTCCTGGACA
>DASWKD010000066.1:0-2345 GCA_036396815.1 Actinomycetota bacterium
GAGGGCGCGCCCAGTCCCGCGTCCACGACCACCGGCACCTCGGCCTGCTCGATGATGATGCCCACCGCGTCCGCGGTCCGGAGGCCCTTATTCGAGCCGATCCACGACCCCAGGGGCATCACCGTGGCGCACCCCGCCTCCTCCAGGCGCTTGGCCAGGATGGGGTCGGCGTTGATGTACGGGAGGACCGTGAAGCCGTCGGCCACCAGCGTTTCGGCCGCCTTCAGGGTCTCCACCGCGTCCGGGAGCAGGTACCGGGGCTCCGGCGTGACTTCCAGCTTGACCCACGGGGGCATGTCCGCGGCCCGGGCCAGGCGAGCCAGCCGCACCGCTTCCTCGGCATCTACCGCCCCGGACGTGTTGGGCAGGAGCAGGTACCGCTCGGGGTCGATGAACCGCAGGATGTCCGGCCCGCCGGTGGCGTCCAGGTCCACGCGCCGGAGGGCCACGGTGACCATCTCCGTCCCGGAAGCCTCCAGGGCCCGGCGCATCACGTCGAACGAGCCGAACTTGCCCGTTCCGGCGATCAGTCGGGACGAGAACGAACGTCCCGCGATGACCAGGGGGTCCATCGAGGCCGACATCGCTCCTCCGGCCGGCATGGAAGGGGCCGCTCCATGCGGCCCGGGAACTCCCTGCGCCGGCATTATCCGGTTCAGGTTCGCGGGTCGCCGGCGCGTCCAGCCGGCCTCTCAGCCCGGTTGTCCCGAGCTCCCCGGACGTGACTCCGGGCCCATGATACCACCGGCCGTTTCCCGGTCCCGGGCCACCCGCCGCTCCCGCCGGACCTTCTTCCAGTCCGAGCGCTTCGTGGAGAACACCACGTCGGTAAAGATCATCAGGGCCCCCATGCCCAGCAGGCCCCACAGCGACCACTCGGGCAGGAGCTCCCATCCGGCCCGGGCATGCCGCCAGTACGCAGCCCCGAACACCACGAACGGTGCCGTCTTGGTGGCCAGGGCCCCCGAGGCGTGCATCGCCGCCCGGGCCCTGGGCTCGGCACGCAGGTAGGACGCGTAGTCCACCTTGAGGCCGGGGGCCAGGAACGGTCCCTTGAGGAACCAGGCCACGAACGCGATGCCGCGGAGCCGGCCGGTGACCCAGTGCGTGGGGCCGTGCACACCCACCGCCAGGGCGCCCGCCGATGCCAGCAGCAGGATCCCGGCCAGCGCCGGCCGGGGAGGCCGGCCTTCGGCCAGGGCCAGGGCCACGGGGATCAGCGCCGCGGCGACCAGCGTCTCCACGAGGAGCACGGCGTTGCCGACCCACACCGGGAGGCGGAGCCGGGTCCGGCCCTCGAACGCCAGCCGATCGATCCGCCCAACGGGCTCCGCCCACCGCCCGGGCGAGGGAGCTCGCTTGATCCGGGCCACGATCGGCCAGAACCCGAGGGCCCGAAGGTCGGTCGCTCCCTCACGGACGGCGGCCTCGATCCTGTCGAGGTCCTCTTGGAGACGCGCGTCCGCCTGCTCTGTCATGGAGCCCTTCCGTGAACCGGTGATGCCCGGCCCCTACAATGAGGGATGGAGCCGGTCTCCCCGAGAAGGTACCCCGTGATCGAAACCACCGTCGACGGTCGCTATCAGATCGTGGCCCGCTTGGCCGCGGGCGGCATGGGCGAGGTCTACCGCGGCAGGGACAACGTCCTGGACCGCGAGGTGGCCCTGAAGATCCTCCAGCCCACCCTGGCCGGGGACGAGGCGTTCATCGACCGCTTCCGCCGCGAGGCCCGGGCCTCGGCCATGCTCAACCACCCGAACATCGTCCACGTGCACGACTGGGGGCAGACCGGCGACACGTACTTCATGGTCATGGAGTTCGTCCGGGGGCCCAACCTCCGCTCGATCCTGGCGCGGGGCGGGCCGCTCCAGCCGGGCCAGGCCGTGGAGGTCATGGACCAGGTCCTGGCCGCCCTGGAGCACGCCCACGAGCGGGGCATCATCCACCGCGACGTGAAACCCGAGAACATCCTGGTGACCCCGGAGGGCGTGGCCAAGGTGGCCGACTTCGGCCTGGCCCGGGCCCTGGCGGAGTCCCGGGTCACCACGGCGCCGGGCACCGTGACCGGCACCGTCCAGTACCTGGCCCCCGAGCAGATCCAGGGGGAGGCCGCCGACCCGCGCACCGACCTGTACGCCGCCGGGATCGCCCTGTACGAGCTCCTGACCGGCCGGGTCCCGTTCACCGGCGAGACCTCGGTGGCCATCGCCTACAAGCACCTCCAGGAGCGGGTGCCGGCACCCTCCGCGGCCAACCCCATGGTCCCGCCGGCGCTGGACCGCGCCGTGCAGGGGGCCACCGAGCCGGAGCGCTCCCGCCGGACGCAGACCGCCGCCCGGATGCGG
>DASWKD010000067.1:0-4873 GCA_036396815.1 Actinomycetota bacterium
GCCGGAGGCGGCCAGGGCCACGAACTCGCCGAGCGAGTGCCCGGCAGCCATGGCGAACGTCACGCTCTCGGCCTCCAGGACCCGGAACGCGGCCAGGTCGCAGGCGAACAGCGCGGGCTGGACCACGGAGGTGTCGGCCAGGCGCTCCTCATCACGGCAGGCCCCGACCACGTCGTAGCCCAGGGTCTCGGAGGCCTCGGCCAGCGCCCTGGCCCCGGCGGGGTGCTCGGTCCAGGGATCGGCCATGCCGGGGTACTGGGAGCCCTGCCCCGGGAACAGCACCGCGATCCTCACCCTTCGAATCCCTCCTCGGATATGCGGACGCCCGCACCACGGCGGGCGTGCACTGGGTCCGACCCGAACCTCTGGCCCGAGGTTACAGACCTCCGGGGGTTCCCATCCAGTAGGTTTCCAGCCGGTAGGTTGAGCGGGGATCGGGGCCCGTTTGCGCTATGATGGCGCGTCCTGTAGGGAAAGACGTGACTCCCCCCCCGATATGAGGCATCCTATGAAGCGCATGAGCACCGAGCCCACCGCTTCCCAGGACCGTCCTGAGGGTCTGGCCGGGTGGCTGGGCCGGGACATGGCGGTGGACCTGGGGACGGCCAACACCCTGGTCTACGTCCGGGGCCGGGGCATCGTGCTCAACGAGCCCTCCGTGGTGGCCATCAACCAGCTGACCAAGCAGGTCCTGGCCGTGGGCGCCGAAGCCAAGCGGATGATCGGGCGGACCCCGTCGCACATCACCGCCATCCGGCCCCTGAAGGACGGCGTGATCGCCGACTTCGACGTCACCGAGAAGATGCTCCGGTACTTCATCCAGAAGGTCCACACCCGCCGCTTCCTGGCCAAGCCGCGCGTGGTGGTGTGCGTTCCCAGCGGGATCACCGGCGTGGAGCAGCGCGCGGTCGAGGAGGCCACGATCTCCGCGGGAGCGCGCGCGGCGTACATCATCGAGGAGCCCATGGCCGCGGCCATCGGCTCGAACCTGCCGATCCACGAGCCCACGGGGAACATGGTGGTGGACATCGGCGGCGGGACCACCGAAGTGGCCATCATCTCGCTGGGCGGCATCGTCACCGCGACCTCGGTCCGGGTGGGCGGCGACGAGCTTGACGAGGCCATCATCCAGTACGTGAAGAAGGAGTACTCCCTCCTGCTGGGCGAGCGCACCGCCGAGGCCCTGAAGCTGGCCATCGGCTCCGCGTTCCCCACCCCCGACGAGATGATCGCCGAGATCAAGGGCCGGGACCTGGTCACCGGGCTCCCCAAGACGATCCACGTGTCTGCGGAGGAGATCCGCAAGGGCATGGAGGAGCCGGTCAACGCCATCATCGACGCGGTCAAGAACACGCTGGACCGGTGCCCGCCCGAGCTGGCCGCCGACATCATGGACAAGGGCGTGGTCCTGACCGGCGGGGGGGCCCTGCTGAAGGGCCTCGACGAGCGCCTGAAGCACGAGACCGGCATGCCCATCCACATCGCCGAGGACCCGCTGTACTGCGTGGCCGTCGGCTCCGGGAAGTGCCTGGAGGAGTTCGAGATCCTGAAGCGGGTCCTGATCTCCTCGGGCCGCCGCTGATCGCGGTCCCGCGCTAGACTCCTCTCCCGTGGCTGTTCAAGGACGAGCCCGGAGCACCCGACTGCTGGTCGTCTCGCTGGTCGTGACCAGCCTGATGACGATCACCGTGGACTACCGTGCCGGCGAGGAGGGGCCGCTGGCTGCTCTCGGGCGCGGCGCCCTGGGCATCGTGACGCCGATCCAGGAGGCCATCTCCGGCATCTTCCGGCCCGTGGGGACGTTCTTCTCCACGCTGGCCAACCTGGGCGACCTCAAGGCCGAGAACGCCCGGCTCCGGGCCCGGCTGGAGCAGCTGACCGGGGAGCAGGCCCAGATCCTGGACCTCCAGCGGCAGAACGACCTGTTGCGCCGTCAGCTGGACCTGAAGGAGCGCCTGGGGTTCGAGACCCGCGGAGCCACAGTGATCGGCGAGAGCGTTTCGAACTTCGAGTGGGCGGTGATCATCGACCGCGGCTCCGACGACGGCGTCCGGCTGGACATGCCGGTCCTGGCCGCCGAGGGACTGGTCGGCCGGGTGGTCAAGGTATCGGGCGGATCGTCCAAGGTCCGCCTGATCATCGACCCCCGGTCCCGGGTGGCCGTTCGGCTGAGCAGCACCGGCGAGCAGGGGGTCCTGGTGGGCCGGCGGGCCGGGCAGGACCTCCGCCTGGACCTGGTGGACCCCGAGACCGAGGTGGCCGCGGCGGAGCCCGTGATCACGTCGGGCTTCGAGGGCGCCGTGTTCCCCCCGGGCATCCCCGTGGGGGTGGTCTCCGAGGTCATCCCCTCGGCCGTGGACCTCTCCAAGCACGTTATGGTCCGGCCCCTGGTGGATGTCTCGCGGCTGGACCACGTGCTGGTGGTGTACTCGTCCTTCGCCCAGGCCAACCCCGGCGCGTAGACTCGTACCGTGCGTCGCTCGATCGCCTGGACCGCCATCGTGGTCACGGCCCTCCTCCTGCAGTCCACGGCCTTCGCCCAGGTCAAGCTGCTGGGGGCCAAGCCGGAGCTGATGTACCTGGTCACGGTGGTCCTGGCCATGCTGGAGGGTCCGTCGGTGGGGGCCATGGGCGGGTTCGCGGCGGGCATGGGGCAGGACTTCCTGCTGAACCAGCCCAAAGGCATCACCGCGCTGACGCTGACCCTGCTGGGGTACGTGGTCGGCACGGTGCGCCAGTTCATCGTGACCCCCAGTCCCGCCCTGCCCATCCTGCTGGTGGCCGGCGCCACCTTCGTGGGCGTGCTGTTCTACGGGCTGGTGTCGTTCTTGATGGGACAGCTGGCGGTGGGCTTCCTGTTCCTGCTCCGGACCGCCGTGCTCTCGGCCCTCTACAATGCGGTGTTGACCCCTCTCCTCTTCCCTCTCCTGCGGCGGGTGACCGAGGCGTCCCGGCCCAGGAAGGTGTTCCGGTGGTGATATGACGGAAGGCAAGACGGGCGGCAGGCTCCGGGTGCTGGCCGGTGTGCTGGCCTTCATGCTGGCGGCCATCGTGACCCGGCTGTGGTTCCTCCAGGTCATGGCGGTCACCGACTACCAGGCCGCGGCGGAGTCCAACCATGTACGCAAGGTCCCCATCCCCTCCCCCCGAGGGCGGATCATGGACCGGAGCGGGAACCTCCTGGTCCGCAACCGGACCAGCCAGGTGGTGACCGTCCGGCCGATCGACGTTCCCAACGTGGAGCAGCTGCTCCTGGACCTTTCCGCGGTCCTGGACGTCCCGCCGGAGGAGCTCGGCGAGCGGCTGGACGATCCGGACTACGGGTCCTTCCAGCGGATCCCGGTGGCCGTGGATGTGAAGGAGCGCGACATCCTCTACCTGGCCGAGCACAAGGACGAGTTCCCCGGCGTGGATTACGGCCTGATGGGCGTCCGGGACTACCCGCACGGCGCCCTGGCCGCCCACGTGCTGGGGTACCTGGGCCAGTTGGGCCCCGGCGAGCCGAAGCCGTTCAAGGAGCATCAGCCCGGCCAGCCGGTGGGCCGCGGAGGCGTGGAGCAAGCCTACGAGGCGTGGTTGCATGGCCGCGACGGCTATCAGTTCGTGGAGGTCGATGCTCGTGGCAAGCGGATCGGGCAGCTCCGGGCCGAGCAGCCTGTGGAGGGCTACGACCTGGTGCTGTCGGTCGACCGTCGGATCCAGCGGGCCGCGGAGAACGCTCTGGCCGAGGGGGTCGAGCACGCCAAGGGCGTGTACCACGAGGACTCCGGGAAGTACCTCAAGGCCCCGGCGGGGGCCGTGGTGGCAATGGACCCGCGCAACGGCGAGATCCTGGCCATGGCCTCGTTCCCCACCTACGACCCGCGCGTGTTCCTGGAGGGCCTGACCCAGCGGGAGTGGCAGCAGCTCAACAACCCGAAGAAGAACTACCCGCTGAACAACCGGGCTACCCAGGGCCAGTACCCGCCGGGGTCCACGCTGAAGCCCCTGGTGGCCGCGGCCGCGGTCAAGGCCGGGTACGCCAGCGTGAACGGGTTCTACCCCTGTCCCCCCGAGTTCCGGGTCAAGGGCGACACGTCCAAGACCGTGTGGCGGAACTGGAAGGACACCGACAGCGGCGTGATCTCCTTCGGGCAAGCCCTGATCGAGTCCTGCGACACCGTGTTCTACCGGTTCGGCCTGGACTTCTACCGCGAGCGGAAGATCCACGGCGAGCTGCTGCAGCGCCAGCTGCGAGGGTGGGGCATGGACCGCGACACGGGCGTGGACCTCCCGGGCGAGCAGTCGGGCCGGGTCCCCGACGCACAGTGGAAGTCGGCGGTGCACGAGGAGGAGCCGGAGCTCTTCCCCGACCCCGTGTGGTACCCGGGGGACAGCATCAACATGTCGATCGGGCAGGGCGACCTGCTGACCACGCCCCTGCAGATGGCCCGGTCGTTCGCGGCCCTGGGCAACGGGGGGATCCTGTACGAGCCCCACGTCGGCCTCCGCGTCCAGACGGCAGACGGCCGGGTGGTGGAGCGGGTCTTCCCCAAGCGGGTCGGCAGGCTCCCGTACAGCAACAAGGTGCTGGCCAGGATCCGGGGAGCCCTCCAGGGCGTGGTGACCAACGGCACGGGCGCCCAGGCGTTCCTAGGGTTCCCCACGTCGTCGATCCCGGTGGCCGGCAAGACCGGGACGTCGGAGGTGTTCGACAAGCAGCCGCATTCCTGGTTCGTGGCCATGGCCCCGGCCGACGACCCCCAGATCGTGGTGGCGGCCATCGTGGAGGAGGGCGGCCACGGTTCGGAGGTTGCCGCGCCCATCGTCCGGCGGATCCTGGAGCACGTGTTCGACCTGGAGGTCACTCCGTTCCGGCTGGGGGTGGCGTCGG
>DASWKD010000068.1:0-3688 GCA_036396815.1 Actinomycetota bacterium
GAGCATGCCCCAATCGTATCCGAACGAGACCTCGTCATGACGAGCTCGGCCCGTATCCTGGTGGTGGACGACGACCCCACGATCCGTGACGTGCTCCGGGCCATGCTGGGCTTCGAAGGGTGCGAGGTTGAGGTGGTCGCCGACGGCCAGGCCGCGGTGGACGCGGCTCGTCAGATGCACCCCGACGTGGTCCTGCTGGACGTGATGATGCCGGGCATGAGCGGCCTCGAGGTGTGCCGGCTCCTGAAATCGGATTCCTCGCCCCCCAAGGTGGTCATGGTGACCGCCAAGGGCTCGGTCGAGGATCACGCGCTGGGCCTCGGCGCCGGGGCCGACGCCTACCTCACCAAGCCGTTCTCTCCCCTCCAGGTGCTCGACCTGGTGGGTGTGGAGAGCGCTGGATGAGCGAGGACCTGGTCCGCGACCAGCTCCTGGTCTTCGCCGAGGAGATCCGCCATCTGTACCAGGAGGAGCGGACCCGCTCCCGCGAGCTGGAGAAGGCCCTCGAAGACCTGAACGAGGCTTACCTGTCCACCATGAAGACGCTGGCCTTCCTGGTGGAGGCCAAGGACGCGGGGACCCGGATGCACCTGGACCGGACCCACCAGTACGGGCTGGCCCTGGCCCGGACCATTGACCCGGACCTGGGCGCCCGCCCCGAGCTGGGGTACGGGTTCCTCCTGCACGACATCGGGAAGATCGGGATCTCCGAGCGCATCCTCAACAAGCAGGGGCCCCTCACGCCCTCGGAGTGGTCGGTCATGAAGACCCATCCGTTGATCGGGGCCCAGATCGTGTCCCACATCCGGTTCCTGGGCGACGCCGTGGACGTGATCCGCTGCCACCACGAGCGGTTCGACGGTGACGGCTACCCCCGGGGCCTCAAGGAGGAGGAGATCCCGCTGTCGGCCCGGATCTTCTCGGTGGTGGACGCGTACGATGCCATGACCAGCGATCGTCCGTACCGTCGGGCCATGCCGGTGGAGCAGGCCGTGGAGCAGATCGTCCAGGGGTCCGGCACCCACTTCGATCCCGAGGTGGTCGAGGCCTTCCTGGTGATGATGGAGGACGCCACGCACCTGGATCCGGCCAACCTGGCTTCGGCCGGCTGATCTTCCACTAGGCTTTCCCCGTGTCGGTCCCCCTGGCTCGCGTGTCCCGTTCCGGCGTGGTGGAGGCGGTGCACCTGGGGTCGGTGGCCGTGTGCGACGCCGACGGCCGCCTGGTGGCCTGGGCCGGTGATCCGGCCATGGTCACCTACGCCCGGTCCTGCACCAAGCCCTACCAGGCCGCGGCGTCCCTCTCGCTGATCGGCGACGGATCGTCCTCGGAGCAGGTGGCGGTGATGTGCGCCTCGCACAACGCGGAGGAGGAGCACCTCGACGTGGTCCGGGGGATCCTGGACCTCGCGGACCTGGACGCCTCGGCGCTCCGGTGCCCGCCGGCCTGGCCGCTGGACCCGGCCCGGGCCCGGGAGGTGGCCGAGGCCCGGCCCGAGTACCACGACTGCTCCGGCAAGCATGCCGGGATGCTCCTGGCCTGCGTCCGGGCCGGCCTCGACCCCTCGACCTACCAGGAGGCGACCCACCCCCTCCAGGCCCTTGTGGGTCAGGTCCTCGAGCGTGGGACGGGGGCGGCTGCGGTGGGTGTGGGCGTGGACGGGTGCGGGGTCCCGGTGCACGCCTTCCCGCTGACCGGGCTGGCCACGGCGTACGCCAGGCTGACCCGTCCCGAGACCCTGGGGGAGGCCGCGCCTGACGCGAAGCGAGCGCTGGCCTCCATGCTGGCCCACCCGTACCTGGTGGCCGGCCGGGACCGGATGTGCACCCAGATCATGGAGGCCGTGCCCGGGGTGGTGGTCAAGGTCGGGGCCGAGGGACTGGTGTGCGCCGCCGTGGTGGAGCACGGGCTGGGGATCGCCCTCAAGGTGGCCGACGGGACGTCGCGGGCCCGGGGGCCGGCCCTGGTCCGGGTCATGCGGGACCTCGGCGCCGCCGCCGCGGAGCAGGAGGAAGCCCTGGCCGCGGTGGCCCGCCCCCCGGTCCTGGGCGGCGGACGGCAGGTGGGCGAGGTGACCTCGGACCTGCGCCTCGACCGCACCTAGAGTGCTTGCTCCAGTTTGACAGAGTGCTTGCAAGTGTTATACACTCCGGGCCATGGTCAGGATCGTGAAGGTCTCGGACGTGGGCCGGTTCATCCGCGAGCAGCGGGAGACCGCCAAGCTGTCCCTGCGCAAGCTGGCCAAGGCTGCGGGGGTCTCCAACCCGTACCTGTCCCAGATCGAGCGGGGGCTCCGCCGGCCCAGCGCCGACATCCTGCAGGCCATCGCCAAGGCTCTCCGGATCTCGTCGGAGACCCTGTACGTCAGGGCTGGCATCCTCGACGAGCGCCAGCCCGAAAGCGTAGACGTGGAGAAGGCCATCCTGGCCGATCCCGGCATCACCGAGAAGCAGAAGCAGGCCCTCATACAGGTGTACGCGACGTTCCGCGAGGAGACGGCCAGGCGGCGCGAGAAGCGCCGCAAGCCGAAGGAGGCCTCGCGGTGAGCTTGGCGGGAGGATGGAGCACAGGACCCAAGCCCTCACCCGGCTCCCCTCCGTCCTCCCGTCATCCAATCCTCGGAAGGAGGTGGAGAGCATGAGCAAGCTGACGTACTCGGGTCAGAAGTACTTCTATGCGGTGGTCGGCGCCGGCGAGCTGCTGGTCGAGAAGACCAGGGAGCTGACCCAGAAGGGGATCAAGGTGGCCGACGCCCGCCGCAAGGATGCCGTCAAGCTGTACGACGAGATGGCCGATCGCGGCCAGAAGCTGACCGGGAAGGTGAAGAAGTCACGGCCCGGCAAGCGCGTCGCCGAGCAGCCCAGGAGCACGGCCAAGAAGGCCAGCTAGGCTCGAACCATCGAGGCCCGCCCCTCCGGGGGCGGGCCTCGGCGCGCCCGCCTCCGTCCGCTCCGGCGGGTGGATACGATGGCCCGGTGAGCGATCCGCGCCAGGCCATCGAGCGCTACGTCACGGAGGCCGTGGACCAGGAGCACCTGACCCTGGTGGGGGCGGCGGAGCGGGACTGGGACCTTCTGGTGCCCTCGTACTGGAAGGAGAGCGTGGCCGTGAGCCTCCACGTGGGGGACCGGACCTTGAAGGCCGAGGCGTTCTTCATGCGCGCTCCGGAGGAAAATGCGGCCGAGGCCTACCGCCTCCTGCTCCAGCGCAACGAGCGAGGCGGCCCGTGGCGGTTCTGCGCCAACGAGGCCGGGGACGCCACGCTGGTGGCCCTCGTCCCGCTCGACGCGGTGACCGAGGACGAGCTGGACCGCCTGCTGGGCACCCTGGTCACGATGACGGACGAGACCTACAAGCCGTACATGGAGCTCGCGTTCCAGCGCGGACTGGAGGACCAGGTCCGCCGGGGAGGCCCCGGTCTCGATCAGCCGCCACCCTGGGCGAAGTGATCCGCGGAGTGACAAACATTTTTCCGGGCCCTCTGACCTGCGACGATGTCTCACCACCAGCACTTTTGTCTGCTTGACCGCTCGACCCTGGGGGGTTAGATTTCGCTTCGCTCCGAGTGGCCGGAGCGGTGGGCCAGAGCCCCGAGCGGGGTCCCCTGGGAAAGCCGTAAGGTTGACTGGGCGCACTTGGTCGTACGGTCGGGAAGGCCAACTGGCTGTGCGGGCGGGGAGGCTCGGGA
>DASWKD010000069.1:0-2871 GCA_036396815.1 Actinomycetota bacterium
CGATCCGTCCCCAGTCGTAGGGGTCGTCCACGATGGGCGTGAAGAAGTCCACCGACTGCACCAGGGCGGTGCCGTCGGGCAGGCGGTACACGGCCGCGTCGTCGCTGGTGTCGGAGGACACCAGCACCTCGGGCGGCTGGTCCACGGGGTCGAGCTGGCCCAGCACCTGGGCCAGGTCCTTCGGACCGAGCTTGCAGGCTCAGCCGGAGCCGTGGCTGTACTTCGACAGACGCACCTCTTCGCGCATGGGTCGAGGATACCCCCCGCCCCCGTGACCGCCCGCCGCCCGGGCCCTATCATGGCCTCGGCGGAAGGAGGAGGCATGGCCGACGAGCACAACCTGGTGTTCATCCTGGCCCGGGGCCTGGCCTCGAGCATCGCCACCCCGGTGTTCCTGGTGGATCCCGAGGGGACCCTCGTGTACTACAACGAGCCGGCCGAGGAGATCCTGGGCCAGACGTACGCGGAGTCGGGAACCTTGACGATCGAGGAGTGGGGAACCCTGTTCACGCCCGTGGACCCGACGACCGGCCGGGAGGTGGAACCCACCTCGCTGCCCCTGGGCATGGCCCTGGAGAAGCGGGAGCCCGCGCATGCGCCCCTGCACATCACCGGGATGGACGGCGTGGAGCGGGACATCGCGGTGACCGCGCTCCCCCTGTTCGCGAAGTCGGACGAGTTCATCGGGGCCATGGCCATCTTCTGGGAGGACCGGCGGTAGGGATGAAGCTCCGCGTATGGGGGTCCCGAGGGTCGCTGGCCGCCCCCGGGCCGGAGACGGTGCGCTACGGAGGCAACACGTCCTGCGTGGAGGTCCGGCTGTCGGACGGGACCCTGGTGATCCTCGACGCGGGCACGGGGATCCGGCCCCTGGGCATCTCCCTGGGCGAGGTCAAGGGCTCGACGATCCACATCTTCCTCAGTCACCTGCACCTGGATCATCTCCAGGGGCTCCCGTTCTTCGGGCCGCTGTGGGACCCGGACGTGGACCTCCACGTCTGGGGACCGCCCTCACCCACCAGGACCCTGGAGCAGAACGTGGCCCGCTACCTCTCGCCCCCCCTGTTCCCGGTCCACCTGGAGGAGCTCCCCTCCAAGCCCATCTTCCACGACGCCCGGGGGGACCTGGGGATCGGCCCGGCCCTGATCCGGGCCCGGCCGGTCTCTCACCAGGGGCCGACGGTGGGCTTCCGGATCGAGGACGGCGGGCGGTCGCTGGCCTACCTTCCCGACCACGAACCCGCGCTGGGGATCGACCTGGCCTCGGTGGAGCCGGCATGGATCTCGGGGCACTCGGTGGCCGAAGGGGCGGACGTCCTGTTCCACGACGCCCAGTACACGGACCAGGAGTACCCGTCCCGGATCGGATGGGGCCATTCCAGCGTGACCCACGCAGTGGACTTCGCCCGCCTGTGCGGCGTGGGCGAGCTGGTGATGTTCCACCACGACCCCCTCCATACCGACGACCAGCTCCAGGGCATGCGGTCGCAGGCAGTCGACCTGTGGGGACCAGACGGGGAGCCGCCCATCCTCGCCGCCGAGGGGATGGTGATGGCCCTCGGGGCCGCCGCCCCGAGGGCCGTGGACCACGCGTGAGCCCCCCGGTCCTGGGTAGGATGGAGAGCAAGCCGAAAGGGGGAGCCATGGCGGAAGGCATCCTGGACAAGGTCAAGAACGGCGTGATCGGGGCGGTCAAGGGGGCCGGGGACATCGTGGGCGCGGTGCGGACCACCGTGACCGACCTGGTGGTCGGCACCCTGAAGGAGGCCGGCGAGATCACCGGCGCGGCTCTCGGCGTGGTCACCGACGCCGTGCGGGGAGCCCTCCAGGGCACGAAGGACGCCGGGGCCGGGGTGGCCGAGACCGCCAGGGCCATCGTTTCGGGGGCCGTGGAAGCGGTCAGCCAGGTGGGCGGCGACGTGGTCGAGGGCGCCAAGAACGCCGTGCGCGGCGCGGTCCGCGGGGCAACCGAGGTGGGGACGGACGTCGCGGTGACCGCGGTCGGAGCCGTGGAGGGGGCCGTCGAGGCCGCCGGCAAGGTGGGCCAGGACGTGGCCGGGGTGGCCAGGGCCGCCGCGGAGACGGCCCTTCAGGCGGTGGGCGAGGTGTCCTCCGAAGCCGTGGGCGCGGTGAAGAAGGGCCTGTCGTCCGCGGCCTCGCTCCCGGCCGACGTCATCCGGTCGGTGGTCGGCACCGACGAGGAGAAGAGCGGCTAGGGCGCGACGTCCTTCGAGACGTAGAAGCCCAGCTGGAGGTCGGCCGAGAAGACGTAGCCCGGGAGGGCCGGGTACCGCTTGGCCGCGGACGTCCTCCCTCCGGCCGGCTTGACGAACCCCTCCTCGACCACGCCGGTCCCGTAGCGGCCCCACGCCGCGGCGAGCGGCGGGTCCTGCGTGTAGAGGCCGTCGATGTCGAACGTCCGTGTGCCGGCGGCCATCCACCCGATCGAGAACGAACGCCCGCCGGGATCCATCTCCAGGATGTGGGAGGAGCAGGCCAGTCCGGCGTTCTCCCCCGTCCCCATCTCGTCGTTCTCCCGGTTGGTGAGCAGGCCGGCCCCGGCCCACACCTCACCGAGGAAGAGGGGGTTCGCGTCATCCCGCACGTCCCACACGGCCACGCCGCCCACCGGGCAGCCGCCCGTGGCCGTCTCGGAGACGAACAGGAAGCGCCGGTCCGGGGTGGGCACGGCGTCGTGGACCACGACCATCCCCGGCACGAACAGCCGCGACAGCAGCACCGGCGCCGCGGGGTTCACGGTGTCGAAAACGTACACGGGCTGGGTGGCCGAGTACATGCGCGACCCGTCCCCGGAGAAGCTCAGGTTCGCGTGCCCCACGATCGGCAGGGTCTGGAGCCAGCTCCCCACCT
>DASWKD010000070.1:0-4830 GCA_036396815.1 Actinomycetota bacterium
CCACCGGCAGGAGCCCGTAGAACGCCGCCGCGGACAGCGCGTGGCCCGAGGGGAACGCCGGCGAGCGGGTCAGGGCCAGCTGGAGGACGGGCTCGGGACGGGGCCGGTCCACCACTGCCTTGAAGACGTACTCCAGGACCACGGCGGCAGCGAAGACGCCGGCCACCACCAGCACCGCCCGGGCACACTCCTTCGTGGCCAGCGCCCATACGGTGAGGGCGATCAGCATCCCGATCAGCACGGCCCGGCTCCCCAGGAAGCTCACGCCCCGCATGACCTGGGTGAACCCCTCGGACCTGGCGTCGACCAGCGCCTCGGTGAGCGGCCGGTCGAACCCCCGGAGGATCACCTCGCTCGACGCCGCCACCACGGCCAGGAGGGCGAACGCGGCGCCGAGGCCCACCGCCGCCAGGACCGCGGGCCGGGGAACCGGAGGGGAAGCGTCCACCCTCAGCCCGTCCTCAGCGCACTCCGGGCCCGCTCGCGGGCCAGGTTCCATGACGGCCACGGGTCGCGCCGACCCAGATCCTGGCGCATCCCAGCCAGGACCTCCGCCCCGGCGCCAAGCTCGCGCACGACGACCGGCGTCGCGTCGGCGCTCAGCCCGCGGAGGTACACGCGGTCGAGCCGGCCGGAGCCTCGCCACCTGGACAGGTTGCTCTCCGCGATCCGGCCGTCGGGGTTCGACAGCGAGAACGCCAGCATGGCCAGGGCCGACAGGGCCAGCACCGCCCGGGGCAGCCATCGCCCCCGCCACCGGACCCCGGCGGCCATGACCATCACCACGACGGCCCCCAGCCACATGGCCACGGCGTCGGCGAGCACCCGGGCCCGGGTGAGCCCGAACGCATCTTCGTACAGGCCCATGCGCCGGAGGGCGGAGGCCAGGATCACCAACGTCAGCAGGCACAGCGCCCCCAGGAACGCCTTGAGGAGGACCCGGTCCCGTGGCTCGTGGAGGGCCGCCCATCGGACGGCACCGGCCACCACGGCCAGCACCAGCGCGCCCACCACCAAGAGCTGGAAGAACCCCTGACGCGCGTACTCAGCGTAGGTGAGGCCCACCGTGCGCTGGACGAGATCGTGTCCCCCGAACAGGAACGCGAGCTGGACGGCCACGAACGCCGCGAAGAGGAGGTCGAGGAGCCCCAGAGCCACCACCCATTCCACGCGGGAACCCTGACGCCGCTCGCGAGCGGGGGCCCGCGCATCGCCCCACGGGTCGATGTCCAGCTCCAGGGGCACCCGGAGCGCGGCCAGCGTGCCGGCAGCCACCGCCGTGGCCACGAAGGCCACGATCTGCATGGGCAAGAGCTCGGCATCGAACGATGGGATAAGGAACCGGCGGGCCAGCCGGGAGAAGGCCGCATCGGCCGAGGCGAACAGCACACCGAACACCACGACGAGCGCCAGACCCACCACGGCGCCGCGCAGGACCGGGATGGCCCGACGGCCCGTCCGCGCCGTGGGCACCAGCGGCCGCACGACGAGGGCGGGGGCCCGGAACAGCGCCACCATGGCCGACACCGGTGCCCGGGCCAGGTCCGCCCAGCGCTCCAGGCCGGTCATGGCCACGACCGACAGGCCCGCCGCGGCCAGCAGGTCCAGGGCCACGACCCACTCCGCCGCGCGGACGGCCGTCATGGCGGTCAGCAACACCGCCGCACTCCCGAACACGAGGAGGTCGGTGGTCGCTCGCTCCGAGACCAGGATCGCAGCGGCCAGGCTGACGCCCACCACCACGACGCCGATCCCCGGTCGGTTCCCAGGAAGGACCAGCGCCGCCACGAACGCCGTGAGGAGGCTGATGCTCGAGAAGCGTCGACGCATCTCGTTCCCCTCAGCATCGCTGGCCATGCGGGAGAGTCTAGGGGTCTCGGGGATCGCGCGAGCCGGGGATGGGGTCACCCGCGGGGAAGGCGGGAGGCGCTTCCCCGCGGGGACGGTTCCGGGGTTAAGCGGCGGTCTTCCTCCGGCGCTCGCCGCGGGTCAGCGGGTACTTCACGGGGGCGTGGGCCCAGCAGTAGGTGGCCTTGTTGTAGGTGGAGATCCGGGTCTCGCACCCCTCGTGCGCGCACACCCGCCCGTCGCCGTAGGTCCGGCTGGGCCGGGGCAGCTGCCTGGGGCGGGATCCTCTGATGTAGTCGGCCATCGCTCGCTCCTATGGGAACAATCGTCCACGACGGAAGAACCCTTGAGCGGTCGCCGGTATTCCCGACCCCTGGGATATGATTCGGACCCGGGCGATACCCGGACGGAACGGACGCTCCGGTCGCTAGCGGCCCTTGAACTTGGCCTTGCCGGGGCCCTCCTCCACGAAGGACCGCATGCCCTCGCGCTGGTCCTCCGTGAAGAACAGGTCCGAGAACGTCTCCCGCTCCATGGCCAGACCGGTGGCCACGTCGGTCCGGGCCCCCCGGTTGATGGAGACCTTGGCCGCCCGGAAGGCCACGGTGGGACCGTGGGCGTAGGCCCGGGCGGCTTCCACGGCCTCCGCGTACACGTCCGAGGCCACCCGGTCCACCAGACCGATGGCCAGGGCCTCTTCCGCCTTCACGTGCCTGCCCGAGTAGATCAGGTCCTTGGCCCGGGCCGGGCCGATCAGCCGGGGCAGTCGCTGGGTCCCCCCGGCCCCGGGGATGATGCCCAGCAGGATCTCCGGCTGGCCGAGCTTGGCGTCGGTCGCGGCGAACCGGAAGTCGGCGCACAGGGCCAGCTCGCACCCGCCCCCCAGCGCGTAGCCGGTCACCGCGGCGATCGTGACCTTGGGGATGTCCTCGACCAGCGTGAACGTTTCCTGCAGCGTCTGGATCATGGGCCGGACCTCGGCCGGGCTCATCTCGGCCATCATCTTCACGTCGGCTCCAGCAGCGAACACCTTCTGGCCTCCGTAGATCACCACGGCGCCCACGTCGTCGCGCCGGGTTGCCTCCAGGGCCGCCTGGCGCAGATCGGCGGTCAGGGCCTGGTCGATGGCGTTCATCGGGGGCCGGTCCAGCCGGATCGTCCCCACCCCGTCCTCAACCTCCAAGCGGACCAGATCGCCCATGTATCCCCTCCTCGGATCGGTTTCGTCCTATCATGGCATCCCCGCCGGAACGGAGTCACCTCGTGAAGATCCGGACCCTCACGCTCTCAGCCCTCCTGCTCGTCCTGGGCCTGCCCGCCGCCCCGCCTGCCCAGGCCGCCGGGTCCCTGAGCGCGTACCGGGGACTGGGAGCGTGGGTGGACATCTACGACCCGGCGGCCTGGCGGCGTCCGGGACGGGTGGTGGCCCGCCTGGCGGACCGAGGGGTCCGCACCCTGTACCTGGAGACGAACAACTACCATTCGCCCGGCAAGATCCGATACCCCGAGGGCACCGGGACGTTCATCGACAAGGCCCACGCCCGGGGGCTGAAGATCGTGGGCTGGTACCTGCCAGGACTCCGCAACCTGAAGCGTGACCGCCGGCGGTCCCTGGCCGCCATAAGGTTCCGGAGCCCGAACGGGGGGCGGTTCGACTCCTTCGCCCTGGACATCGAGTCCTCCCTGGTGAAGAAGGTCTCCCGGCGGAACCGGAAGCTCCTCCGGCTGTCAAGGTTCCTGCGCCGCAAGGTGGGCGGGGCCACGCTGGGAGCGATCATCCCCTCGCCCCGGGGCATGGAGCTGTCCCCGTCGTACTGGCCGAGGTTCCCCTACGCCCAGCTGGCCGATCGCTACGACGTCTTCCTGACCATGACCTACTACTCGTACCGGACCAAGGGCGGCAAGGGCGTCACCGACTACATGCGCCGCTCCATCGACATCCTGCGGACCAGGACCGGGGACCCCGACATCCCGATCCACGCCATCGGGGGGCTGGCGAACGCGTCGAGCGCGGCCGAGAGCCGGGCCTTCGTCCGCTCGGTCCGGGAGCACGGCCTCCTGGGCGGCAGCCTGTACGACGACTCGATCATGGGGACCGAGGACTGGGCGGAGGTGACCCGCATCCAGCCCAACCCCCTGCAGAGCCCGGCCATGCCGTTCGCCGCCGGCGTCCACACCGGCGCGTACGGGAACGTCCCCGGGGCCGACCGGAGCCACCCCGACGAGGTCGTGTACCGCGTGGGCCCGCGGTCCGGAGACCTGCAGGTGACCTACGAGGGCTTCGACCTCGATGCCGACGAGGTCGATCTCCAGGTGAACTGGACCACGGTCGCCACCCTCCCGCCGGGCCTGGCCGATGACTGGAGCGGGCCGGCCGTCGTGGTCATCCCGTCCACCGCGCTGGACGACGATCGGAAGAACGTGATCGCGTTCGTCCCCCGGGCCCGGCACCCGAGCTGGCCGGAATGGGGGGTCAGGGAGGTATCGATCCAGTCCCTGGGCCCGTAGGGATGGCCCCCCCGGCGTCGAAGACCTTCGGTATGCGAGGCGTGATGGCCGCCGTGCTGGGCGTCGCCCTGGCCATCCCGGCCGCCCCCGCCGGTGCGGCCCGGGCCCCGGTGGACGCCTTCCGCGGGGTGGGCGCCTGGGTGGACATCTTCGACGACGCGTCCTGGAAGGCCCCGGAGGCCACGGTGGCCAGGCTCCGGGCCGAGGGTGTGCAGACCCTGTACCTGCAGACCACCAGCTACCGGTTCCCGGGCCCGATCCGCTACCCGGAGGGGACCTCCCGGTTCCTGGACGCGGCGCACGCCAACGGCATGAAGGTGGTGGGGTGGTACGTCCCGGACTTCCACCGGCTGAAGCGTGACCTTCGATGGTCCCTGGACGCGGTCCGGTTCCGGAGCGCCACCGGCCAGCGGTTCGACGCCCTGGGCCTGGACATCGAGGTCACCAAGGTCCGCGACCACGCCGAACGCAGCC
>DASWKD010000071.1:0-2100 GCA_036396815.1 Actinomycetota bacterium
GCGTACCAGCGCATGGCCCACGGGCCGCTCCCGGCCAGGCACGCGGAGCATCCCGACCTGTCGGTGCGTGAGTACGCGCTGCTTGCACCGGTGCTGGCGGCCATCCTCGCGCTCGGGATCTATCCCAACCTGTTGCTCGACCGGATCAACCCCACGGCGACCCGCATCGTGGACGGCGTGAGCATCGCGCAGGCGGTTCAGGCGGCGCGGGCGTCGGGCCAGGCCACCGGGGAGGAGGGCTCGTAGTGCTGGCCCAGGTGCTGCCCCACCCGGCGCTCCGGTTCGGACCGCTCGCCCCCGAGCTGGTCCTGGCAGCGGCGGCCATCGTCGTGCTCCTGGGCGGCGCGCTCTACCGCCGGGTCGAGCCATCGGTCTTGCTTGCGGTGTCGCTCCTGGGGGTGGGCGGCGCCGCGGTCATGTCGGTCGCGCTCTGGGATTGGAACGGAGGCCTCGTGGTCCTCGGCGGGATGGTCGCCACGGACCGGTTCGCCGTCGCCGTCCGGCTGATCCTGCTGGGCATTGCCGCCCTCAGCCTGATCTACGGGTACCACTACTTCGGACGGACCGGGGAGGGGAGGCCGGAGTTCTACGTGCTGGTGCTGTTCGCCACGGCGGGCATGACGCTGATCGCTGCCGCCGCCGATCTCATCCTGGTGTTCCTGGCGCTGGAGATCCTGTCGCTGTCGCTGTACGTCCTGACCGGGTTCTCGGCGCGGCGCGCTTCCATCGAGGGGTCGATGAAGTACTTCCTGCTGGGGGCGTTCTCCTCGGCCTTCTTCCTGTATGGGGTGGCCATGGCGTACGGGGCGACGGGTTCCACGCGCCTGTCCGCCATCGCCGAGGCTCTGGCCGGCCGGACCGAGAGCCTGGGCCTGGCCCTGGCGGCCGTGGCGTTCTTGGGGGTCGGGTTCGGCTTCAAGGTCGGGGCCGTCCCGTTCCACATGTGGACGCCCGACGTCTATCAGGGCGCGCCCACGCCGGTGACGGCGTACATGTCGGCCGGGACCAAGGTGGCGGCGTTCGCCGCGTTCATCCGGGTGTTCGACACGTCGTTCCAGCCACTCACGTGGGACTGGACGCCGCTGGTGTGGGGCGTCGCCGCCGTCACGGTGATCGTGGGAAGCCTGATCGCCGTGGCCCAGACCGACATCAAACGGATGCTCGCGTATTCGAGCATCGCCCACGCCGGGTTCATCCTGATCGGGCTCACCGCGGCCAACCAGGACGGCATCTCGGCGGCCCTGTTCTACCTGGTGGCGTACGCGGCGATGATCCTCGGCGCGTTCGGCGTGGTGATGCTCGTGTCGATCCGAAAAAAGGGTCGGACGTCGCTCGGGTCCTACGCGGGGCTGTACCGCCAAAGCCGGGTCCTGGCCGGCCTCATGACGCTGTTCCTGCTGTCCCTGGCCGGCATCCCGCCCACGGCGGGTTTCATCGCCAAGGTGAACGTGTTTCGGGTGGCCGTGGAGGCGGGCCACTGGCCCCTGGCCCTGATCGGCGTGCTGGCCAGCGTGGTGGCTGCGTTCTTCTACGTCCGAGTGCTGGTCTTGATGTACATGCAGGAGCCCCAGGACGAGGCCGTGCCGGACCCCTCCCTGGGGCCGCGTGCGGTCCTGGCGGTCCCGGCCGTGCTCACACTCCTGTTCGGCGTGTTCCCCGGCATCATCCTCGGCCTGCTGGAGAAGGCGTCGGTGCTTCGATGGTGACGGATCGGCGGTTTCGGATAGGGTCGGCCCCATGAGCAGGCGCCTCATCCCCGGCCTGGAGGCCCCGGATCCCATGCTCGAGAGAGAGGTCAGGGCCCGGCTGGACGAGGTGGAGGCCGCCCTGGAGAAGGCGGTTCGGGCCGATTCCGACCTGTTGGCTCAAACCTCCTCCTATCTGCTCTCGGCGGGAGGCAAGCGGTTCCGTCCCATGCTGGTGCTCGTGTCCGGGTACTTCGGCGATCCGACGGATCCCCGGCTGGTTCCGGGGTCGGTGGCCATCGAGCTCGTGCACCTGGCCACCCTGTACCACGACGACGTCATCGACGAGGCCGACTCGCGACGAGGGATCCCCTCGGTGAACGCCCGGTGGGACAACACGGTGGCCATCTTGACC
>DASWKD010000072.1:0-7150 GCA_036396815.1 Actinomycetota bacterium
CCCGGAGCCCGACCATCACCGCCATGTCGGCCCGCGACCTCCAGGAGCTGTCCGAGGGCCGGTTCATCCTCGGCCTGGGCTCACAGGTCAAGCGGGTCAACGAGCACCGGTTCTCGGTCCCGTTCGAGCATCCCGCCCCCAAGATGGCCGAGTATGCCGAGGTGGTCCGCGAGGTCCTGGCCGCGTTCCGCGGGGAGCCCATCGACCACCAGGGCCGCTTCTACACGGTGACCATGCCTCCCTTCCCCGGCGCCCAGCCGGTCCCCGACGTCCCGATCTACCTGGCCGCGGTCAACGAGAGGATGCTCGAGTGGGCGGGGAGAGTGGCCGACGGGATCGTGGGCCATCCCCTGACCTCGCCCAAGTACCTGGCCGAGGTGGTCCGTCCGGCGGTGGAGCGCGGGGCCACGGCCGCCGGCCGCGACGCCTCCGAGATCAGCATCACCAACAGCGTGATCCTCCAGCTCAATGAGGACCGGGAGCGGGCCCGGTTCGAGGCGGCCCTCCAGCTGGGCTTCTACGCCACCACACGCACGTACAAGCCGGTCCTCGAGCTCCACGGCTTCGGCGACCTGGTGACGCCGCTCCGCGACGCCCACCGGGCCATGGACATGGCCAAGCTGGCCGAGATCGCCATGCCCATGGTGGACACCTACGCCATCGCCGGCCCCGAGGACGAGTGCAGGGAGGGCCTGGCCGCGTTCAACGGCCTGGTGGACCGCATCGTGCTGGGCAGCGCGTGGGTCGGCCCGCCCGAGGTGGTCGAGCAGAACTACCGGCGTCTCCTGCACACCTTCCGCCCGGCCGGCTAGGTCAGGCGACGGTCAGGGTCCCCTTCATCTGCGTGGGGTGGACGTCGCACTGGAACGGGTAGTCGCCCGGTTCCGAGGGCGCGTCGAACTCGTAGGTCCGCTCGGTGTCCCCGGTGATGACCTCGCCCTGGAAGATCGCTTCGCCGCCTTCCGAGACGTAGACGGCGAAGTTGTGGGGGATCCCCTGGTCCCGATTCTTGAACTCGATCACCACGTGGGCGCCGGTTGCCACGGACAGCTCCGAGGTCTGGAACGCGATGTCCTCGGCCTCCAGCTCGATGCCGTCGCCGGTGGCGGTGGGGGCTGGGCTGGCCGTGGTGGCCTGGGTGGGGGACGGGCTCTCGGTCACGGTGGGGTCGGTGCGGCCGCCGCACGCCGCGAGCAGCAGGGCGGCGGCAGTCAGGGTCAGCGCTCTCATCGATCCTCCTCGGTTCGGGGTCGCCGGGGACCATACCCCGGTCGCGGTGCGTGTCACGCCTCCCGGGGAAGCTCCTCGGTGGGCAGGGTCTCCGTGGTGGGGACGTGCTCGGTGAGCACCCGGTCGGGGTGGGAGACCTCGCCCTCCACCATCCGCCGGAGCTCCTCGCCCTCCAGGGTCTCGCGCTCCATCAGGACCTTGGCCAGGCGGAGCAGGAGGTCCTTCTTCTCGTCGAGGATCAGGGCCGCGCGATCGTGGGCCTCGTCCAGGAGGCGGGCCACTTCCTCGTCCACGATGCGCATGGTCTCGTCGGAGATGGCCGGGCGATCGGCCCCGGGGAACAGCGGCCGGCCCTGCGTGTCGCGGAACCCGTCGCTGCCGTAGGAGATGGGTCCGATCTTCTCGCTCATCCCGAACTCCAGGACCATGGCCCTGGCGATCTGGGTGGCCGTGCTCAGGTCGTTGTGCGCGCCGGTGGAGATCTCCTCGAACACGATCTCCTCCGCCACGCGGCCGCCCAGGGCCCGGGCCAGCTGGTCCTTGTACTCGCGGTCGGTCATGTAGCTGCGGTCCTCGGTGGGACGGAAGTACGTGGCTCCGCCGGTCCGGCCCCGGGGGATGATCGTGATGCGGTGCAGGATGGCGCCGGACTCCAGCTCCAGGGCGACCAGGGCATGGCCCAGCTCGTGCACGGCGCTCAGCTCGCGCTCCTTGTCGCTCATCACCCGGCTCCGGCGCTCCAGGCCCACCGTGACCCGGTCGATGGCTTCCTCCAGCTCGGCCATGCCCACGGCGTCCTTCTCCCGCCGGGCGGCCAGGAGGGCCGCCTCGTTCACGATGTTGGCCAGGTCCGCCCCGGTCAGCATGGGCGTGCGGGAGGCCAGGACGTGCAGGTCCACGTCGTCGTCCAGGACGATGGCCTTGGCGTGGACCTCGAAGATGGCCTCCCGGCCGCGGAGGTCGGGGCGGTCCACAACCACCTGGCGGTCGAAGCGGCCCGGGCGGAGGAGCGCCGGGTCCAGGACGTCCGGGCGGTTGGTGGCGGCCATGATGATCACGCCCTTGGAGGCATCGAAGCCGTCCATCTCCGACAGGAGCTGGGTCAGGGTCTGCTCGCGCTCGTCGTGCGAGCCCAGGCTGCCGCCGATGGCCCCGGCCCGGCTCTTGCCGATGGTGTCGATCTCGTCGATGAAGATCAGGACCGGGGCCTTCTCCTTGGCCTGCTGGAACAGCTCCCGGACCCGGGCCGCGCCCAGGCCCACGAACATCTCCACGAAGTCCGAGCCCGACATGTAGAAGAACGGCACCCCGGCCTCGCCGGCCACGGCCCGGGCCAGGAGGGTCTTGCCGCACCCCGGCGGCCCCATCAGGAGCACGCCCTTGGGGATCCGCCCGCCCAGCCGCTGGTACTTCTTGGGGTTGGCCAGGAACTCCACGATCTCCTGGAGCTCCTCCACGGCCTCGTCCACCCCGGCCACGTCCGCGAACGTGGTCTTGAGGTCCTTGCGGTCGTAGATCTTCACCCCCCGCTTGCCCAGGTTCAGGGCGCCGGCCGCCCCGCCCCCGCTCATCCGGCGGAGGACGAACAGCCAGATGGCCACCAGGATGATCAGCGGGGCCCAGGAGATCAGCACGCTGATCAGGCCGCTGGGCTGCTGGCCGGTGAACTCCACGCCGTTCTCGCGGAGGAAGTCGCCCAGGTTCTGGTCGTCCACGTTGGGGGGGCGGGTGGTGGAGAAGTCCACGTCCTGCCCGTCGTCGGAGAAGGTGCCGGTGATGGTGGTCTCGGAGATGGCGGCGGTCTCCACCTGTCCCCGCTCCACCAGGTTGAGGAAGCGGGAGTACGGGATCTGCTCGGGGCTGGGGATCAGCAGGGTGGGCAGGATCCACAGGGCCAGCAGGACGAGCAGCACGGTCCCCAGCGACACCCGCCACCGCCGGGGACCATCCCCCTTCCCCGGACCGCCGAGGTCCAGGCTCGGCCACCGCCCTCGCTTGCCTTCCGCCATGGGACCCATGTTCCCATACCCGGCTCCGCTCGTCCGGGGCCGTGTCGGACGGTCGGGCTATGCTTGGTCGGTGAGCGACGTGATCGAGCCCCAGACGGGCACCCGGCACTCTCCCGAGGCGGAGCGCCGGTTCCGCGACGACGTGGTCCCCCTGCTCCCGGAGATGTACGCGGCCGCCCTCCGCCTGACCCGGAACCCCTCGGATGCCGAGGATCTGGTCCAGGAGACCTACCTCCGGGCCTACCGGGGGTTCGCGGGCTTCAAGGCCGGCACGAACCTCCGGGCCTGGATGCACCGGATCCTCACGAACTCGTTCATCAACACCTACCGGAAGAAGCAGCGCGAGCCACAGACCGTCTCCGACGATGAGATCCCCGAGTGGTACCTGTACGACAGGATGGCCCTGGGCTCCGCGGAGCCGTCGGCCGAGACCGAGGCCCTGGCCGCCATGCCGGACCAGGACGTCCAGAGGGCCCTGGAGTCGGTGCCGGAGCGGTTCCGGCTGGCCGTCCTGCTGGCGGACGTCGAGGGGTTCTCCTACAAGGAGATCGCCCAGATCCTGGAGGTGCCCATCGGGACGGTCATGTCCCGCCTTCACCGTGGAAGGAAAGCCCTGGAGAAGGCGTTGTGGAAGGTGATGGATGGGCGAGGGGACGGATGAAGGGGGCGCGGTGGGCCTCCTGAGCATGCGCTGCGCCCACGTCCTGGAGCGTCTGGAGCGCTACTGCGACCAGGAGGCCGGCTCATGGGAGCGCGTGCGGATCGAGCGGCACCTGGCGGTGTGCGAAGAGTGCCTGAGCCACAAAGAGTTCCGGGTGGCCCTGACGCGCATCGTTCGGGAGAAGTGCGGCCGGGCCGACCTTCCCCCTGCCGTGGCCGAGCGGATCCTGGGAAGGCTGTTCCCACCCGGACCGGAGGCCTGAGCGGGCAATCCACCCGGCCGGAGAGGACGAATACCCGGTTAGGAGCGGGCCACCCCCCCGGCCCGGGAGCGATGAAGGGAACCAAGCCCGGCAGGCCCGTCAGGGCTTCCCGGATGGCCGACCAGGGCCGGGTGTGCGCCCATCCGGCCTGCGCCACCCGCCTCTCGATGTACAACCTCAAGGACCACTGCTGGCAGCACACGGAGATCGCCTTCCCCAACTACCGGGGCCGGCGCCTGGCCCGGGGGGAGGCCTAGCCGGGTGCCTTGGGGCTCCTGACCCCGCCTGCTTTCCTGTCTGGATCGTCCTATACTCAGCCTGATCTGAGCGCCCCGGTGAGAGGCGCTTCCTGTGGAGGAGGGGGACCGTGGCTGAGGAGGGCACCGCCGGGTACCTGAAGACCGCTGAGGTGGCCGACCTGCTCCACGTCTCGCCCAAGACCGTGACCCGCTGGGCGAAGGACGGGAAGCTGCCACACTCCCGGACGCTGGGGGGCCACCGCCGCTTCCCCGCCGACGCCATCAGGAAGCTCGCGGAGCAGCTGGTCCAGGTGGACGAGCAGGCCTGAGGCCCGGTCAGGCGTCATCGATCCGCACGGCATAGAGGCCGTCGCCCTTCGTCTCCACCGTGACCAGGACGGGCTGCTGCAGCTCCAGGTGCTCGTTCAGGTGGGCCAGGTCGAACCCGTACTCCCGCGCCCGATCGATCAGGATCTCCACCTCACCCTTCGGGGTGGCCACCGTGAACGCCTTGACCCTCCCTCCGGCGGTATCCACGGCCGTGAGGAGACCCTCGAAGGGTCCGCGGGGGGTCGGTGGCTGGTCCGGCCCTCCGCAGGCAGGCCCCGTGGAGGCCAGGAGCAGGACCAGGATCAGCCGGGGCACGCGTCAAGGATAGGCGATACGTCCGATATCCGTTCGTGCCACGAGATCACCCATGGGCGTCGGTCCCGGACGGGCCACTGACGGCCCCCCCAAAGGGACTAAAGCCGATAGGGCATCCGACCGATGTTCCTGAGCAGATGCGGAACGCTGAGGAGGATGCCATGGGTGAGGTCGGGAACGAGAAGAAGCGGTCGGCCGGCAAGATCGGCCTGACCCTGTTGGTGCTGGCGTTGGTGGGGACGGTGGCCGGGATCGGCACCTGGTCGGCGTTCAGCTCCACGACCCAGAACGCGGGCAACGAGTTTGAGGCCGGGACCGTGACGATCGGCGATGATGACAGCGACGGGGTTCTCTTCAACCTGACCGGTCTCACGCCGAACGACACGTCCGACAAGTGCATCGAGGTGACGTACAGCGGCTCCCTGCCGGCGTCGGTGACGATCTACGGGAGCGGCAGCGGCTCGCTGGCCCCGTACCTGACCCTCACCGTGACCAGGGGCACGATCGCCACGCCCTCGTTCCCCTCGTGCACGGGGTTCACGGCCGACGGCGGTGGCGGCGAGCTCTTCAACGGGAACCTGTCCGCGTTCCCCGGCTCGTTCGGCACGGGCGTGGCCGACACGAACGGCTCCTGGACCAACGGAGAAGCCCATGTGTACAAGCTCTCCGTGACCGTCCAGGATGACAATGCAGCCCAGGGACTGACGGCCTCGCAGAGCTTCACCTGGGAGGCCAGGAACAACTGATGGAAGCCGCCCAGCTTCCTCTGACCGTGGGGCGGGCGCGGCGATGGTTCGACCACGCCGCGCTCGTCGCCGTCGGTGGCGCCATCCTCCTGCTGGTCGCGATGGCCTCCGGGCTGACTGCCGGCTTCCGGCCCCTGGTCGTCCGCAGCGGGAGCATGGAGCCGGCCATCCATACCGGCGACGTGGTCCTGTCCAGGGTGACCTCGCCGCAAGAGATCGAGGTCGGTGACGTGGTCACCTTCCGCGATCCCACCCGAGACGACGCGCTGATCACCCATCGGGTCATCGGGATGGAGCGGGAAGGTGGATCGTTCGCCTTCGTGACCCGCGGCGACGCCAACACCGGCATCGAGCGTTGGAACGTGGCGGCCGGGGGCACGGTCGGCAGGGTGTCACTCCGGATCCCCCGGCTGGGATACGTGGCCTCGTGGCTCGGTATCCCGGCGGTCCGGTTGAGCGTCCTCCTGCTGGCTGCCGCTCTGCTGACGTTCGACCTGCTCCGGCGGATCTGGGCGAGATGAGGTGCGGGCGATGTGGGATCGGGCACACGGACGGGACGGGAAGGCCGTAGGCGCACGACGCCGCGGACGGCGCCTGGCCGTCCTGCTGGCCCTGGCCCTCCTGTTCGCCACCACCGGTCTGGCATGGGCCGCCCGAGCGAAGGTCCGTGTGCTCCGGCCCTCGCCCTCGGTGTGCACCGGCGGCACCATCAAGCTCGGGGTCCGCAAGCGCGCCAACCCGGCCCGGTACCGGATCGCGGTCCGGAGCCCCTCGGGGTCGGTGATCTTCTCCAAGCGAGGCAAGGCCACCCGGAAGCTGCGCTCCTGGCGGGTCCGGCTCAATGCGGAGGGGGTCTACCGCATCACCTACAAGACGTATCGGAAGACCTTCCGCTTCAGGACCGATGCGGTGATCTGCCAGGACGAATCGAAGGTCAGCCTGTCCATAGACCAGGCGGCCATCGCCTCCCTGGACATGGAGAACGCGGCCCCTGGAGACCGGGCCGAGGCCTGTGTGCGGGTGGCCTACGCGGGAACCCTGCCGGCTGAGGTGCGCATGTACGGGAGCTCCACAGGGACGGGCCTGGATCCCTACCTCCTGCTCACCGTGACCCGCGGGACCCTCCCGCCGGGGGAGGGTGGCTCGTGTGAAGGCTTCGTCGCGGACCCGGAGGATCACATCGGCTTCGCGCCCGGGGTGGTCTATCGAGGCTCCCTGGCCGGCTACCCGTCCGACTGGGCCACCGGGGTGGTCGATCCCACCCCCGGAGCCCCGGAGGAGTGGACCGACGCCGAGGAGCGCGCCTACCGCATGGAGGTGGAGCTCCAGGACGACCAGGCCGCCCAGGGGCTCCAGAC
>DASWKD010000073.1:0-2769 GCA_036396815.1 Actinomycetota bacterium
GGCTCAGGGATCGGTAGCCGACTAGTACGAGTGCTCCTGGTCGGGGAAGGTGCCGGCCTCGACGTCCTTGGCAAAGGCGGTGACCGCGCGCTCGATCTCCTGCCCGAGGTTAGCGTACGTCTTCACGAACTTCGGGTAGGAGCCCTCGCCCATCCCCAGGAGGTCGGTGATGACCAGGACCTGGCCGTCGGTGTGCGGCCCGGCCCCGATCCCGATGGTGGGCACTGCCACGCTGTCCGTGATCCTCCGGGCCACCTCCGCGGGCACGCCCTCCAGCACCAGGGAGAACACGCCGGCCTTCTCCAGGCCGTGGGCGTCGGCCACCAGGCGGTCGGCGGCCTCCTCGGTTCGGCCCTGGACCCGGTACCCGCCCATGGCGTGCACCGACTGGGGGGTGAGCCCCAGGTGCCCCATGACCGGGATGCCCCGGGCGGCCATGGTCTCGGCCAGCTCGAACAGCGGGCCCTCCAGCTTGACCGCGTGCATGCCGCCCTCCTTGAGGAACCGGCCCGCGTTGCGCAAGGCCTCCTCGGGGGAGGCCTGGTAGCTCATGAACGGCATGTCGCCCACCAGCAGGGCCTCGGACGCTCCCCGGGCCACGGCCTTGGCGTGGTGGAGCATCTCGTCCATGGTCACCGGGAGCGTGGTCTCGTAGCCGAGCACCACGTTGGCCAGGGAGTCCCCCACCAGGAGCACGGGGATGCCCGCGCGGTCCAGGATGCGGGCCGTGGGGAAATCGTACGCCGTGAGCATGGGGAACTTCCGGCCCTCGGCCTTCCATCGGGCCAGGTCGTGGATGGTGGTCATGGCTCGCGCCTCCTTCCGAGAGTGCACGTCCTCGGGTCGATGGTACCTCAGGCCGAGGGGAACTCGAGGGTCAGCGAGTGCTGGTCCGAGCTGACCTTCACGCAGGCGGCCCGGGACAACCCGATCCCCCAGGACACCACGCCCTCGAAGTCACCGGTCTGCTCCACCTCCCGGACCGTGGGGAAGCCCGGCGTGAACTCCTTGGGGCCGGTGTAGACCTCGACGAACTCCTCGCCGGTCAGATCCACGCCCACCGCCTGGAAGGAGACGGCCAGGAAGATGTTGCCCTCCACGTCCACCGGCGCGCCCTCGCCGTCGGACAGGAGCTCCTTCACGTACCGGACGATGTACGCGGGCGGCTGGTCGGCCTGGGGATCCCGCTGACGGAAATGGAAGGACACGCGGTCGATGCCGCCCTCGGACTCCACCTCCACGGCGATGAAGTCCGGCTGGACGTGTTCGTCGCCGCCGCGCTGCTCCTCGCAGGTGGCTCCGGGGAGCTCGCGCGGGGGGACCGACGCCGGGGTGGGCGAAGGTCGGGCCGTCCCGCCCCCCTGGTTGCACGCCGCGAGAAGGGCCAGGGCGAGGAGCGACGATATCCGTCTCACGCCTGGATGGTATCCCCGCCGGTGGCTCAGGGCTGGGAGCCGGGCCACCGGATGCCGCGCAGCGAGGGCATCGTCTGCTGGACGTAGCGGGCCAGGTCCTGGACGGGGAGGGCGGACAGCCATCCCCAGCCGCTCGGCGTCCACGTCCACAGGAGCGAGAGCATCGAAGGCGGCAGGCGTCCGGCGATCTGTCGCTCCACCGCTTCCCCAAGGCCGAGGGCCACCGCCCACACCAGGTTCCGCTCCCACAGGACCACGGCTCCGGCCGGGGCATCCTCCATCGAGGTCCGCGACAGATACCGGCGGAACGCCGCCCACCGGGCCACCCGATACCGGATGGCCGGGTGCAGACGCGGCGGCATGAGCAGGGCGGCGATCCCCCACGCCGCGGCGGCCGCACCGTACGCCACCCATCGCTCGACGCCCTCCAGGGCGACCTGGCCCGTGAACGCCGCGCCCAGGGCCAGCCCGCTCGCGGCCACCATCTCCGGGCGCCACCGCTTCCGCCCCACCTGCAGCGGCTTCCCGGTGAACATGCCGCTCAGGCTGGTGGCCCACCGGATCAGGCCGAACAGGCCCGAGGTGCCCTCGGCCTGGTCGATGGCCGTCATCGTCCGCAGGCGGAGCGACATCAGCCAGGACGCCAGGAGCGGCCCTCGGGCCCGGTCCTGGGTGGCCTCCTTCAGGGAGACCTTGCTATCGGGGTCGCCGGAGAACAGGAAGCGGACGAAGCCCGCGTCGGGATCGTTCAGGCGCGAGGGCTTGAGCACGACCTCGAAGTCCTCGGGATCGGTGGGCCGGCCCACGGGGTTCAGGTCCAGGGCGTCCTCCTGAACCAGGTGCAGGAGCTGGGCCCGGAACGCGTCGCGAGGGTGCCGCTCCCCCCGGGCCGCCGACCACAGGTAGGCCAGCTCGGCCGGGTGGGCCTCCTCGGGGGGGGCCTCCAGCTCCCGGGGCACGCCGGGCACCCGGTCCCGCAGCCGGGCCAGGACGGGCATGAGCAGCGCCGCGGCGGCCAGCCCCACAGCGAGCAGCATGCGCGAAGTCTAGTCTCGGGCGGTCAACCCTCGCCGCCTCCCAGGCGTCTACCGGGTGAAAGGAGCAGGCGACTGGACGAGCCCGCGATCCGTGCGTTCCTGGAGACGGAGTACCCGAGGCTGGTGGCGGCGGTGGCCCTGATCACCGGGAGCCGCGCGGTGGCCGAGGGCTAGCCGGCGCCGCCGCCGGTGCCGCCGCCTCCGCCTCCGCCGCCGCCGGAGAAGCCTCCCCCTCCGCCGCCGCCGGAGCTGAACGAGCCCGACCCGCTGGACCACGACGACCCGCCGGACGAGCCGGACACGAACTCCGTGTAGGA
>DASWKD010000074.1:0-7355 GCA_036396815.1 Actinomycetota bacterium
CCGTGATGCTGGGGCGGCGCACCGGCGGGCTCCGGGGATCTCGGCGGAGGAGCCGATCCAGGCGCCAGGCGGCCCAGGGCAGAGCTCATCTCCTCGGCCGTCTGGAATCGATCCGCGGGATCCCGGGCCATGGCCCGCATCACGGCCCGGTCCAGCTCCCGGGGGACGCCGGCCCGCAGGGCTCCCGGCGACGGAGGGTCATGGGTCAGGCGCATGGTGGCCGTGGCCAGGTCCGTCTCCGCGTCGAAGGGCACCCGCCCGGTGATGGCCTGGTACAGGACCACCCCCACCGCGTAGAGGTCGGTTCGGGCGTCCACGTCCCCGCTCGTTACCTGCTCGGGAGCCAGGTACCGGGCGGTGCCCAGGAGCTTGCCCGTGGCGGTCAGGTCGCTGCCGGCGAAGGCGGCCTTGGCGATGCCGAAGTCCGCCACCTTGACCGCTCCGTGCTGGTCGGTCAGCACGTTGTGCGGCTTCATGTCTCGATGGACGATGCCTGCGGCGTGGGCGTGGGCCAGGGCGTCGAGCACGCGGCGACCCACCTCCGCCGCCTCACCGGGATCCAGTGGGCCCTCCTCCAGCCTGGCGGCCAGCGTGCGGCCCTCCACCAGCTCCATGACGATGAAGCAGGTGCCCTGGTCGACCCCTGTGTCGAACACCCGGACCACGGAAGGGTGGGAAAGCCTGGCCGCCGCCACCGCTTCCCGGCGGAACCGGTCGAACACGGCCTGGTCGTGGCTGAGCTCCTCGCGGAGGACCTTCACCGCCACGGCGCGGCCCAGCACCTCGTCCCGGGCTCGCCACACCTCGGCCATGCCGCCGGCGTCCACCAGCTGCTCCAGCACGTACCGGTCCGCCAGCCGGCGTCCCGTCAGGTCCGTCCTCACCCGGCTCAGTCTATCGGCGGCCGGATCACCGCCACCCCCAGCGCACCGGGACCGAGATGGGTCCCGGTCACCGGGCCGATCTCAGCCACGATGGGCCGCACTCCGCACGCCTCCGCCACGCCCTCGGCCACCGCCTGGGCCTCCCCGGCCTGGGCGTGCAGGACGGCCGCCGACAGGGCCTCACCGCTCACCAGCTCCAGCACGGTGGCGATGGCTCGGGAGCGGGTCCGGGCCCTGGCCGCCAGGACGGGCTCGCCGCCGTCGAGGGTCAGGACCGGCCGGATGCGAAGGAGGTCCGCCACCGCGGCCCGGGCCCGGCCCACCCGTCCCCCGCGCTTGAGGAACTCGACGGTCTCCAGCATGGCGGCCAGCGTCAGGCGCTCGGCGGCCGCCCGGGCCGCCGCGGCGGTGGTGGTCAGGTCCTCCCCCGCCCGGGAGACCTCGGCCGCGGCCAGGGCGATCAGGCCCTGCCCCAGGGACACCGACCCGCTGTCCACCACCTCCACCGGGACCGGGGAGGCCTCCGCGGCCTTGCGCGCGGAGAACAGGGTCCGGGACAGCGCGCCGGATACGTGCACCGAAACCACGCCTTCCGCTCCCTCCTCGGCCTGGGCCCGGTACGCGCGCAGGAAGGCCTCGGGCGAGGGCGATGAGGTTGTGGGGTGGTCCTGCGCCACCCGCTCCCAGAACTCCGCGGGGGTGATGTCCACCCCGTCCAGGTAGGACGTTGTTCCGAACGTCACGTTCAGGGGGACCACGGCGATGCCGGCCTCCCGGGCGGCGTCGCGCGGCAGGTCGCACGCCGAGTCGGCGACCACCGCGACCCTGCTCACACCGCGGGAGGATCGGCCGTGTGGCGGCCCCGGGCGATGTGCAGGTCCTTCAGGAACCCGATCCGCTGGACGAGCAGCGTGTTGGCCTCCTTGACCACGACCACGCGCACCCGGCCGTCGGAGAACACCTCGAAGGAGATCATGGTGACGTCTCGGTCCTTGTCGAGCATGGCCGTGTTCGCCGTGGCCCGGGCGGCCTCCACGTTCTGGGAGTCGCGGTACGTGCCGGCCCCGACGGCCGCCGCGGTCTCCGCCACGTCCTGGGCTTGGAGCCGGGCGAACAGGATCGCGCTGGTCTCGATGGCGGCCAGACCGATCAGCGCCAGGACGACGACCGTCCGGATCAGGGAAGCGGCGATGATCCCGCGTTCGTCGGAGAGCCGCATCACCGGCGGCCCCGGCCGAGGAACACCCGCTTCATCACGTCGAACTCCTCCATGCGCAAGGCAAGGGCCGCCATGACGAAGACTACCAGTCCGGCGACCACCCCGCCCCCAACCTGGAGGATCTGGTCCCCGAAGGTCCCCGTTCCCGCCTGGCGCCCGATCCACGTGGCTGCGGACCAGGCCGCGCCCGCGGTCAGCGCGGCGCCGGCCATCACCCTGGCCAGCCCCGCCGCCAAGATCCGGCCCTCCAGGCCTCCCAGCCGCCGTCGCAGGATGACCGCGGCCATCACCGACGCGAATGCGTACGCCACGGCGTGACCCAGGGCCAGGCCTCGGACCTCCAGGACGGGGAACAGGGCCAGGTTGACCACGGTGTTCAGGGAGACTGCGGCCACGTTGATCAGCATCGGCGTACGAGTGTCCTGCATGGCGTAGAAGGCCCGGAGGAACAGCTGGAACACGGAGAACGGGAACAGGCCGATGGCGAAGAACACCAGGACGCCCGACACCAGGTCGGTGGAGCCGGTGGTGGCCACCCCGTGCTCCAGCAGGAGGCGGACGATCGGCCGGGCCAGGACCAGGTACCCGGCCGCCGCGGGGATCACCACGAAGGCCGCGGCCCGGATCCCCCGGGCCAGCACCTGGCGGAAGGACGCTCGATCCTGGTTCACCCACAGCTCCGACAGCGAGGGCAGGAGGGCGGTCATGATGGACACGGCGAAGATGGCATGGGGGAGCTGGAAGAAGATGAAGGCCGCCTGGTAGGCCGTATAGCCCCCCTGGACCCCGCCGGCCAGGACGATCACCACCAGCAGGCCCAGCTGGTTCACCACCACGTACCCGACCACCCACCCCGACAGGCGCACCAGCTTCCGCACCGCGGGATGGCGCAGGTCGAGGACCCACCTCCATCGGAACCCCAGCCGCCGGAGCGACGGCCACAGGGCGAACGTCATGGCGGCCACGCCTCCCGTGGCCCCCAGGGCCAGGACCAGCTTCTGGGCCGAGGTGATCCCGCCGGGGCCCCTGGCCCCCGAACCGGAGGTCATGGCGGCGAAGGCCAGGAAGGACCCGATGACCACCAGGTTGTTGAGGATCGGCGCGAACATCGGGATCAGGAAGCGCCGCCTGGCGTTGAGGATGCCGGTGGCCACCGCTCCCACTCCGTACAGCACGATCTGCGGCATGAAGAATCGCAGGAACAGCGAGGCCAGCTCGTGGGCGGCCTCCCTGGCCGGTCCGGCCACCCGGAACGTGTACAGCTTGACGATGGCCGGGGCGAACAGGATGCCCAGGACCATGACCGCCCCCAGCAGGAGCACGGTGATGGTCATCACCGCCCGAGCCACGTGCCAGGGGTCCTCGTCCTCCTGTCTGCGGACCAGCTCCTGGACGAAGACCGGGACGAACACCGAGGACAGGATCCCGCCCAGCACCAGCTCGTAGACGATGTTGGGGATGTTGTTGGGGACGTTGTACGCGTCGGCCAGCCTGGTCTCGGCCACCCCCAGGGCGAACGCCATGGCCGCCACACGGAGGAACCCGGTGACCCGGGACAGCGCGGTGCCCGCCGACATCAGGGCGGTGCTCCGGGCCAGGCCGCCCTCCCGCGGCGGTCCCGCCGTCGGAGGGGTCAGGTCCTCGTCGACAGCAGCCTCCTCACCCACAGGAACAGGAGGAACACCGTGGCCACCCCGGTGACCAGCAGGGCCCGGGTGTTGTACGCGGTGGACCGGACCACGATCCGGGACTCGGCGATCGGCGCCCCCGTGGGCGTGGCGATCACCACCCGGACCGGGAATCGCCCGGTGGTCTGGGCCAGGACGGGGAACGTGAGAGCCTGCCGGGGGCGGTCCAGGACCACCCGCCTGGTGGAACCCTCGGGGAACCGGAGGCGCGGTGAGAGCAGGGTCACCCGCAGGTGGACCGGGTAGTCGGCCGTGCTGGAGATGGTCACCGGGATCACGCCGCGCCGCGAGGTCAGGGTGATCGCGGAGTTCCGGGCCGGGGGTTGGACCTTGTCCAGCTCGCGCCCCACCCGCCGCTGGACCGCTTGGAGGAAGGCGATGCCCAGGGCCTGACGGTCCGCGAACTCACGAGCCTCGGCCACCAGCACCTGCAGGCGGAGCTTGGCCACGAGGGGCGCGGTCTCCCTGGCCATCGAGGAGAGCTCGGCGAGCCCGTCCCGGGCGGCCCGCAGCTCGTTGCGGAACGCGGACCCGTACGACGCGGCCCTCCGCGGGGCCAGGGCTCTCCTGACCGTCCCCGGCCCGGCGATCAGCCGGGAGGCCTTGACCGGCCGGAGCCAGCCCCGGGGAGTGACGCCGGGGGAGGACCGCCGGAGCTGGAGGAGGAGGCCGTCCATGACCCGTGGGTCCGGCGTTCGCCCTTCCCCCAGGACCAGGGCCACCCCTCGGTCGGTCCCGGGCCCCTCGAAGTAGATGGCGGAGAGCTCGGCGATCACCTTCTGGGCCTGCAGGGCGGGGTCCCCCGCGGCTTCCAGGGCCAGGTCCATGGCCGCGGTGTCGGGGACCACGGCCCGGACCCGCCGCCGGCGCCCCGCGGGGACGGAGGCCACCGCGGGGCCGGTCAGGGTGGTGGCGGCACCGGGTCGGAGGGTGTCGGCGTCCAGCACCAGCCCCTCCACCCCGGCCCGGGCCAGCTCCCGGACGGCCCGCGGCGTGAGCAGGGATCCCGGCGGCCGCAGCAGGGAGCCCAGGCTGTTCGCGCCGGGCAACAGGTCGTCGACCATCTGCCGGCCCTGGTCCAGCTGGGTGCGCAGGTCCCGGCCCAGGCCGGCATCCACCAGCGCGGGGATCGACGGCGCCGTCAGCGGCATGGCCAGGATCTCGACGTCGGGATCGCGGGCCAGCGTCTGCAGGCGCTCCAGCATGGCCGCGGCCCGCCGGGCACCCAGGCTGTCGGGGCCCTCCTCGCGCCAGGTCCGCCCCGTGGTCACCCGGTAGCCGGAGCTCATCCGCCGGAGCTGCTCCAGCAGGAAGGGCGAGATGGCCAGCGTGGCCTGCACGGGAGCGCGCTCGAGGCCCTCGACCACGGTCTCCAGCCGTCCGCCCGGGGCCAGGGTTCGCTCCAGCCGGTCGTCTGCGAACGCCCCCCCCGCCCGAAGGGCCATGCCTTCGTCCAGGACGAGCGTGACCGAGACGTTCAGCGGGATCAGCGGTCGCTCTCGGATGAACACCACGGCGCTGCGCAGGGTGGCCACGGGGAGGCCGTCTGACTCCAGCTGGACCTTCATGGGGTACAGGGCGTTCTCGTCGCGGCCGGTGAGCTCGGGGAGGGCCCGGTCCACCACGAACGTCCGGGTCTGGCCGGGATCCAGGGAACCGGGGACCTGCAGGGGGAACACCAGGATCTGGGCCACCACGGGATCGGCTTCCAGGGACCGCCGGAGCTCGGTGCGCGACGTCGCCGGGTGGTACAGGGACACGCTCATGCTCAGACGGCGGACCGGAGCCGGGCCGGCGTTCGTCGCTTCCACCGTCAGACGCAGGGGATGCTTCGGGGAGGCGAAGGGGTGCTGATCGGTCAGCCGCACGCGGACCCGCACGTCCGGCTGCGCGCCGGCCGGCGGGGTGAGGGAGAGGATGGCCAGCAGGAGGAAGGGGAGCGGGGCGAGGCGTCTCACGTGTCGGATTCTAGTTGGGCCGCCTTCCGCAGGACTTCCTTCTCCGAGGGGTACCCGGCGGTGTCCGCCCCCGTGCTCAGGGGGAACCACCGCACGTCCTCCATCTCCATGTCGCGCCGGGCCGGGTCGCCCCCCACCACGTCCATCAGGAAGAAGTGCACGGTCTTGTGGACCCGGATCCCCTCCCAGACGTACCAGTAAGTGATGGTGTCGATGGGCCGCCGGATCGTGCCCTGGTAGCCCGTCTCCTCCAGCGTCTCGCGGACCGCGGTGTCCTGGGGATCCTCACCGGCCTCGATCTGTCCCTTGGGAAGTCCCCACACCAGGTCCCCGCGGCGGTTGCGCCGAGCGGCCAGCAGGACCTCGGTGGCCCCCTCCCGGCGCAGGAGCACCCCGCCGGCCGAGACCTCGCGCCGGGTCTTCACCCCGCGATGGGGGCCACGGTGGCCTCGGTGGCCTTGATCAGGTCGGCCGAGCGGATCTTGAGCACCCGGGAGACCTCGCCACCGGGGAAGTACAGGATCTCCTGTCCGGCCAGGGCCTCGTCCATCACATACGACGTGTCCTGGGGGAGGCTTACGGGGGGCATGGCCTCCTCCAGGAAGCCGGTGAGCTCGGTGGCCCGGTCCGGTTCCATCCGCGTCACGGCCTCCCCTCCGGTGGCGGCGGCCACCCGGGACGGCTCGGCCTGGGTGAGTGCGGGGACCAGCGCCGCCACCGGCGAGGCCGCCCCCTCGAACAGCACCACCCGGCCGACCTGCTCGGGCGGCAGGTCGAGGATGGCGGCCACCCGGTCCGCGGACCGGGGCCGCCCCCGGAGGGGGACCAGCTCGTGCGGGAGGTCGCGCTCCAGCAGGAAGTTGTGGACGTCCACGCTGGTCCTCACGTCAGGCCTTTCTCCGATGCCCAGGCCCGGAGGTGGACCAGGGCCTGGTCCTCGGTCATGGGGCCCTGCTCCAGGCGCAGCTCCAGGAGGTGCTCCAGTGCTTCGCCGACCAGCGGCCCGGGGGACAGGCCCAGGTGCTCCATGACCTGGTTGCCGTCCAGGGGCGGCCGGATGGCGGCAAGGTTCTCCTGCTCCGCCAGCCGGGCGATCCGTTCCTCCAGCTCGTCCTGAAGCGCCGCCAGCTCCTTGGCCTTCCGGGGGTTCTGCGTGGTGCAGTCGGCCCTGGTCAGCTGGTTGAGCCGGTCCAGCAGCGGTCCAGCGTCCCGGACGTAGCGGCGCAGGGCGCCGTCGCTCCATCCCAGGCGGTAGGTGTGGAAGCGGAGGTGCATCTCCACCAGGGTCCGGACGTCGGCGATCAGGCGCTCGGGGCAGCGCAGGGCCCGCAGGCGCTCCTCGGCCATCCGGGCCCCCACCACCTCGTGGTGGTGGAACTGCACGCCCTCCGGGGTGATGGCCCGGGTCTTTGGCTTGCCCACGTCATGGAGGAGCGCGGCCAGGCGAAGCGGGAGGTCGGGACGGCACCGCTCGACCACGGCCAGGGTGTGCTTGAACACGTCCTTGTGGCGATGGACGGGGTCCTGCTCGAGCTTGAGCGCGGGGAGCTCGGGGAGGAATACGTCGGCCAGGCCCGTCTCCACCACCAGCTCCAGGCCCGCGGCC
>DASWKD010000075.1:0-1975 GCA_036396815.1 Actinomycetota bacterium
TAGATGTAGGCCCAGGAGTTGCTTCCCAGACGCGTGTCCCCGGCCGCCGTGGCGTCCACCAGGAAGGAGCCGTCCAGGGCCACCGTGCCGCTGAACCAGACCTTGGCGCTGGCGTCGGTGGGGTTGGACTTGTTGGTGACCTTGATGAACACCGGGGTGGTGTCGTTCGGGTCGCCGGTGACCACCACCTTGCCCGCGTCCTGGCTGTGGCTGGTGGCGTCGTTGCCGTCGCCCGTGTAGCGGAAGGTCAGCTTCTTGGGCTTGCCGAGGGTGTCACAGACGTCTCCCGGGGACGCCTGAGGGATGACCAGGACGTACTTCTCGATGTCGATGGCTGGATTCGCCGGCGTGACGCCCTCGGTGATGATCCGGATCTGGTCGGCGTGCGCGGCGGTCTCCAGGTGGAAGCGGACCGTCCGGGCGTCGACCCACTCGACCAGATCCTCCGAGCCGTCGGCCCTCAGCTCCAGCTTCCGTTCGTTCTGCCCGGTGGGATAGAGCGTCCCGGGTGCTCCGAGCGGGCCGTCGCCTGCGGACAGGCTGGGACCGAGCACGCTCAGCCCGAGGATGTCTTGATCGACGGTCACCGTCCCGTTGAAGGTCACGTACGGAGCCTTGGTCCCCACCTTGTCCGTGTGGATGAAGTGGCTCCTGACGACCGTCCCGGCCGGGATGCTCCCCGGGGTCAGGTCGGCCACCTGGTTGTAGATGCCCGGAGCCGTCACGTTCACGGGGAGGTTCGCCGCCAGGACCACGTCCTGGCGCTCGTCGAACACCCTGGCCTGGGTGTTGCTCTGGAACACGTCGAACTTCACCGAGGCAGGCGGCGCGATCAGCGTCGCGGACCCCGAGGTGCCGACGATGCTGGCATGGGCCACCCCCGCCCACAGCAGCGTTGCGCACGAAAGCGCGACAACCCGAAGCGTTCTGCCCATGGCCATCCCTCCCGCTCGATGCGGGGCCACGGCCTGCCCCGCGGTGACCCCCTCACTCCAGCCCAGAGGCCGAACCGGGGCATCATGCAGCTGCGGTAGTTTCCGTGCGCATCCGCCCATTCCGGACAGCCCCAGGTCCGGCCAGCCGCCTAGGATGGGCGGATGCTCACCCGGTACCGGTTCCGCCACACGTGGCTGGTCCGGGAGGAACCGGAGCGTGCCTTCGACGTCCTGGCGGACCTGGGCACGTATCCTTCCTGGTGGCCGCAGATCAGAGAGGTTCGCCGGATCGACGCGGACCGAGCCTCCGTCCGCGTCCTGGCCTACCTCCCGTACACGCTCCGCCTCCGCCTCCACCGCCGGGTCCAGGACCGGCGACAGGGGCTCCTGGAGGTGGCCATCGCGGGCGACCTGGAGGGCTTCGCCCGGTGGCGGATCGAGCCGGGGGACGGCGGTGCCGTCCTCCTGTACGAGCAGGAGGTCCGGACGCGGAAGCGAAGCCTGAACGTCCTGGCCCCTGTGGCGCGGTGGGCGTTCATCCTCAACCACCGGGCCATGATGCGGAGCGGCGAGCGGGGGCTGCGCTCGTTCCTCAGGCGTCCCGCCGGTACCGCCGGATGATGAGCCCGGCCACCAGCCCGTAGGCCGCGTGGTCCGCCACCTGCGGCGCTTGCGGGAGGGCTCGGATCAGCGGCAGCCGGCGGCCCACGATCCCCAGGTCCAGCGCGGCGATCCCCAGCCCGGCGGCCACGCCTCCGGTCACCTCGCGGCCCCGAGGGAGGGCGTGGGCCAGGATCACGCCCCACCCCGCAGACACGGCGACGTGAGCCACGGGCCCCAGGGCCAGCAGCAGCCAGCGCGGCGCGTGGGCCGGGGCCAGCAGGTTCCCCGCGGCCCGGACGCCGCCCAGAGGTGAACGGCCGGTGGCCGCGGCGTGGAGCGTGGACGGGATCCCCCCGAGCATCCCCGCGGCGATGCCGGCCAGGGCTCCCTGGCGGGTCACGCTCCGCGGGGCCGGGTCGAGGTCCACGCGCACCGTC
>DASWKD010000076.1:0-12986 GCA_036396815.1 Actinomycetota bacterium
TCCCACCGCGAGGGGCTTGCCGGTCACCACGCCGGGGACCGAGTACCCCTGGTTCATGGAGTAGGTGTCCATGATCCAGGCCATGATCTGCTCGTCGGTGCCCACGTCGGGGGCGGGGATGTCACGCTCCGGGCCGATCAGCGGCAGGATCTCCGACGCGTAGCGGCGGGTCAGGTGCTCCAGCTCACCCATCGAGAGCTCCTTGGGGTCCACCACCACGCCGCCCTTCGCTCCACCGTAGGGGATCCCCACCACCGCGCACTTCCAGGTCATCCACATGGCCAGCGCCTTGACCTCGTCCATCGTCACCGAGGGGTGATAGCGGATGCCTCCCTTGGACGGACCCCGAGCGGTGTTGTGATGGACGCGGTAGCCAGTGAACACGCGGACCTGGCCGGTGTCCAGGCGGACCGGGGCGGACACGGTCAGGGCGCGCTTGGGGTTGCGCAGGACCTCGTGCACGTTGGGGTCCAGGTTCATCAGCCGGGCGGCCTCGTCTAGCTGGGACAGGGCCTGGGCCCAGGCGCTTCCGGTGACGCCGGCCGCCTTCTCCATCGCCGCCCGAGTCTACCCGCGCCGGGGATCCGCCGCCTCAGGCGTCTTCGTCGCGGGAGCGGAGGTGGAGGTCCACCTTGCGGCGGATGCGCTGGACCGCGTTGTCCACCGCCTTGGCGGTGCAGCCCAGCGTCCCGGCGATCGCTCGGTACGACTTGCCTTCCACGTAGAAGTGGAGGACGTCGGTCTCGAAGTCCGAGAGGACCTCGGCGAACGCGTGGCGCATGGCTCGGATCTCGTCGCCGGAGATCACCACGTCGGAGGGATCGGCCACGGTGGCCAGCACGGCCTGGAGCATGCCGGCGTCCTCGCCCTCACCGGTAGCGGGGCCGGAAAGTGAGACGTAGGCGTTGAGCGGAGCGTGCTTGTGCCGGCGTGCCATCTTCACGGCCGAGATCACCTGCCGGGTGATGCACACGTCGGCGAACGTGCCGAACGACCGTTCGCGGCCCGGGTCGAAGTCGCGGATCGCCTTATACAGGCCGATCATGCCCTCCTGGATCACGTCGTCGCGGTCGCCACCGGGAACGAAGTACGAGCGGGCCTTCGACCGGGCGATGCCCCGGTACCGCTGGAGCAGGAAGTCGGCCGCCTGACGGTCACCCTCGCGGTACCGGCGGACGAGCTCCTCGTCGCCGGCCTCCGTCAGCCGGTGGAGACCGACCGATCCCAGCACGATCTCCGTCAGGGCCATCCCTGGGAAGCCTTCCCCATGCGGGGGCGTTCTATGCGGGCGGACGGGGGCCCGAGCCGAGCCCCCGTCCGATCCTCGGGCTACCGCTCCCAGAGGACGTCGCCGGTGTCCCCGGCCACGCCCCGGCCCACCCCGGCCCATTCCTCGGGGTTGATCGAGGTCTCCAGCAGGTCGTGCGCCTGACCGCGGAGAGCGGCGGGGTAGATGTCCCACAGCCAGCCGCCGGACTGGATGGTGGGCCACAATGGCTGGCCGGTGGCCCCGCTCACCACGCCGTAGCGGTCGAACCAGGAGAAGTCAAGGAGCAGGAGGTCGTCCGCGCCGTCGCCGTTCATGTCCTCGCGGAGCGGGAACACGTAGTCCCCCTGCACCTGGGCCCTCCACACGCGCTCGGCGTCCGAGCCGGACAGCATGGTGGTGGTCCACGACCACTGACCGGTGTCCTCGTCCTGGGTGTAACCCTCCAGGGCCACGTCACCGATCCCGTCCCCGTCGCCGTCGCCAACACTCTCCACCGTCCCTCGGTGGCCGACGCTCCAGATCTCCTCGGCCACCGCTCCGTTCAGCAGCATGACCTGCATGAACGTGCATGGGCCCCCGTACCCGTAGTGCGAGGCGATCGTGAAGCCGTAGCCGTAGCTACCATCGCAGGGGTCGTCATCGGGGGGCGGCGGGGGGCATCCATAGCCGCCGTAGCCGTAGCAGGGCACGGGGGGCGGGGGGCATCCGTAGCCGCCGTAACCGTAGCAGGGCGTCGAGGCGGAGACGGCCACCTCATGGCCGGGCAGCGAGGGGACGTCGAGGGTCCCCCGGGCCGCCTTGCCGCGGTTCTTGGCGGCGGCCTTGGCGGCCGGGGCCGGAGCCTGGACCTGGGTCTCACCCGACCAGTACCAGTCGTCCCTGTCGACCAGGATGAGCTCCTGACCGCCATCCCCGGTCACGTCACCCACGGGCTCGATCCAGCCGGAAGAGGTTTCCCGCTCCCACATCGTGTTGCCGTTCGTGCCGTTCAGGCCGGTGAACGTGCGGCCGAGGTCCCGGACGCCCATGATCAGGTCGCCCCGCCCGTCCGAGTTCAGGTTGACGCCCTCGAAGTACGGCATCCTGGAGGTCGTCAGCGAGCGCCGCCACGCCGGAGCGCCTCCCTTGCCCGATGTGGCCGCCAGGTCCACGGTGACCGTGCCATCTGAGCTCCCGGTGGGAGACACGGTAACGATGTCCGGCGCCTGGTCGCCGCTCAGGTCGGGAACCAGGAGCGCGTCCGGATAGGCGAACCGTCCTCTGGCCGGGAACTCGGCGGTGGGCGTGCCCGTGGCTCCCGAGACCACCTCGAAGATGGCCACCGAGGAAAACTCCTCCACGGAGGGCGACCCGGCCGCCGCGATATTGTACCGGCCCACCACCAGGTCCAGCATCCCGTCACCGCTGAGGTCGCCCACCCCGAACGGCATCGCGAAGTCCACATCGGTGTAGGCGCCGCTGGGTCCGGCGCCGGCGAACGTCCACACGTTCTCGTACGTGCGGGTCCACAGGACGGTGCCGGTCTTCCCGGACAGCGCCTGGTACGTCCACGTCCACTGCCAGCCGATCTCCAGCTCCCGCTCGATGACGTCCACGACCAGGACGTCATCGCCGGCAACCCCGTCGAGGGGCCCGGCGCCCAGGAGGCCGCCGAAGCCCGACAGGTCGTGGCTCCACAGCGCGCTGCCGTTCACACCGCGGAGACCGGCGATGCGGTTGTAGTACAGCGCGGCGGCGTCTTCCTTTCCGTCCGCGTCGAGGTCGCCGGCCGGGACCAGGAGGCCCAGGGTCTCCTGGTGGTCGGCCTCGGTCGCCTGCTGAGGCAGGACCTGGCTGGGCCGGGCCAGGCCGCCCAGCTCGCGGATCGCCGTCCTGGCCACCTGTCGGAACGCCTTGACCTTGTCCTTGGCCGTAGCCATCTCCATCAGCCGGCCTCGGAACCCGGCCTGGTCGGGCTTGGCCGCCCATCGGGCCAGCCGGGCGCTCTCCTTGGGCCGGTCCTTGTCCCGGCCGGCCTTGGCCACCGTAGACGCCACGGTGAGCAGCACCAGCAGCGCGGTGAGGGCGGCGAACAGCCGAGCGGGCTTCTTCCTGCGGGTCATGGACGACCTCCTGTATCGGGCCCCGGAGGCCGGGGCGTTTCCGGTTCGTGAACTATGACGCATCTCAGCCTGCTTCGGTTCCCCATCATCAGGACCGCCGCCACAGCTGGGCGCCGTTCGTGCCGTTCACGGCGGCGATCCGGATGTCGCTGGATCCGAAGGCGGTCTCCAGCACGTCTGCCCCGTCGGTTCCCAGCGCCCCCGGGATCGTGACGATCAGGCTCCCACCGGGGGACCGGTTCGCGGTCCACAGGTTCTGGCCGGTGGTGCCCCGGACCGCCACGTAGCGATCGCCGGCGCTCCGGTAGTCCAGGAGGATCAGGTCCTGGGCGCCATCGGCGTCCAGGTCCCCGAACAGCGGGTACAGGTCGTCCCAGGTGGAGGCCCGGGTCCACACCTGGGTCCCGGTCCGCCCGGAGATCAACCGCCCGGCGACGTTGTTCGACCCCGTGCCCGGGCCGACCATCAGGACGTCCTGGATCCCGTCCCCGGTCACATCGCCGGCCGGGGTGTGGTACTCGTCGTCCGGCACCGGGACCTCCCACAGGACGGCGCCGTCCGCGCCCCGAAGCATCGTGGCCTGCGGCGGGGGGCAGGGGTCGGGGTCGCACGGCTCGCATCCGTAGCACGGATCGGACGCCTCGGTGTGTCCGGGAAGGGTGGGGATCCCGAGGGTGGAGGTCGCGGGAGCCGCTCCCGCAGAGAAGAAGAAGAAACCGCCCGCCGTAAGGACCAGGACCTCCTGGCCCCCGTCGCCGCCGATGTCTCCAGCGCCGATCGGGAAGTACCACGCATACTGCTCCAGGTCCCGCGACCACAGGGTGGCTCCGGACAGGCCAGACAGGGCCACCAGCCGGGTGGCCTCGTGGTCGATCGTCAGCAGGAGGTCCGCCCGCGCATCGCCGTCCAGCCGGAGGCCCTGCATGAACGCGTAACCCTCCACCGTCACGCTCGCTTGCCACACAGGCGGTCCCCCGATACCCGGGAAGGCGGCCAGGCGCGTGTCGGCGGCCGGGTCCTGGCCGGTGAGACGGAAGGAGGAAAGGGTGACCACATCGGCGTGGCCGTCGCCGGAGAGGTCGGGCACCAGGACGGCGTCCGGCCAGCCGAACCGGCCGGCCGCCGCGAACGCCGGGCCCAGGCTGCCGTCCGCGCCCGAGATCACGCTGAACGTCGCCGAGGTGCTGTCCTGGTCCGAGGCGCTGATGTAGCTGTACTGACCGATCAGGAGGTCCGTGCGACCGTCACCCGTCGTGTCGCCCACGCCGGCCAGCACCGGGAAGGTCGCCTCGGCGGACGCGCCGAGGCCACCACCGCCGCCGTACCCATAGCCCCCGATGCTACCCTCCGAGCCGTTGCCTTCGAAGGTCCGGGTCCACAGCTCCGCTCCACTCCCACCGGCCAGCGCGGACAGCCTCACGGTCATCCGGTACCCGGCCTCGGTGCTGGACCAGTCTTCCTCGAACAGGAGGACGTCGAGGCCACCGGACCCGTCCAGCTGCGAGCGGGCCACGGGGAAACCCCACCCCATGAACGTGCGGGTCCACAGCGTGGCTCCGTCGGTGCCACGAACCGCGGTCATCTTCTGGTCCGAGACCTCGAAGGCATCGCCCAGCTGGTCGCCGTCCAGGTCCCCGGCCGGATACAGGACGCGGAAGTCGATGTGCGACTCGATGTTCGCTCCGGCCGCATCGAGCGCGGACCGGCGGGTCAGGTCCCGGATCAGGGGCTCATCGCCCAGGCCGACCTGGTGCAGGAGGGACCGGTACCCGCGGGGAGCCCCGGCCGCGGCGGCCGAGGGCGGGTTCCGGGAGGAGCGCTTCGCCTTGGCCACGGTCGTGGCTAGGGTGGCCAGAACCAGGAGGGTCAGCAGGAGGGCCTCGATCCTGAACCGGAGACGCCTGCGGCCACTGTCGGCACTGGCCTGTGGCGGTCCCGGGTGAGCAGGCCCGAGCGAGCGGGGGGTGGTGCCGGGGCGGCTCATGTGTCCTCCTGGCGAGGGGAGAGGGCCCGGGATGGGCCGTGAGTGGTCTCCCTCCCGTCCGTCCGTGTTATTCGCCCTGGGGGGGCCCCTGCCCTTTGTGCAAGTGCACAAGAGTTCGGCGGGTCCTCGGTGGTACCCTCCGGCCGCGATGAGGCGCCCGGCCGTGACCTTGGGTCTCGCAGCCCTGGTGGTTGGGGCCTTCTACCTCTCGGCCTACCCCATCGGGGGGCACCGGGCGCCCCTGGGCTTCGACACCTCCCGGTACGTGTGGAGGAACGCCTGCCTGGGCGAGCTGGGCATCCGGGGCCTCCAGACATGCGCCCCGCCCCTGGCCACCTCCATGCCGGCCAGGGTGGGCGAGCCGCTGACCACGCTTCCCCCCTCCTCGCTGCTGGGCCTGGACCCGCAGGATGCCGTGGCGGGGCTCCCGGTGGCGCTTGCCGCGGCGCTGGGGCTGGCCGCGGGCGCCCTGGTGAGCGTCGCCCTGGGGCGGGGTCCGGGCACGGTGGCCATCACCGCGGTGGTGGTGGGCATCTCGCCGTTCGTGGTGCGCCTGGCGGCGCCGGAGGGGTATGCGGACAACCTGCTGGCCCTTGGCCTGGGAACCGGCGCCATGGCGGTGGCGGTGGCCGGCGCACCCGCGGCGGCCGGCCTCCTGCTGGGTGCCGCGGGGGTCTCGCACTGGCAGACGTTCGCGCTGTGCGGGACGGTGATGGCCGGGGCCGCCCTGCTCTCCCTCGGGGACGCGATGGCCGCCCGCCGGGCCGGGCGGGCCCTGCGGTCCACGGTGGCCGCACGGCTGGCCGCCGCCACCGTGGGCGGGGCCGCGGTGTGGGCGGTGGCCTCGGTCCTGGTGATCCGGGCCGGGCCGGACCGGTTCTTCGCCGACGCGGCCTCCTCGCAGGCCAAGGTGGCCGCCGACGCGGCCTCCTACCTCCTCCCGGTCACGCTGGGCCTGGCCGTGGTGGGGGCGCTGGCACTGGCTCGCGCCGAGCGAGGGGCTCTGGAGCCGCTGCTCGTGTCGTGGATCGGCGTGGTGGGCCTGGCGGTGGTGGCCTGGATGGTCTCGCCCTCGCTGGTGGAGCTTCCGTTGGTCGGGGCGGGGTTCCCCCTCCACCGGTTCCTGGCCATGGCCCTCCCCGTGCCCATCCTGGCCGCGCTTGCCTTCGACCGTGCCGGCAGCCTGGTGCGGCCTCGGGCGGTGGCGCTGATCGTGCTGGCCGCGACGCTGGCCGGATGGGGGTGGATCGGCGGGCGGCGATGGTTCCCGCAGGAGCCATTCGGGAGCCCGGCCCGGGTGGAGGAAGCCGGTCGGACCGAAGCGTACCTGGACCGAAGCACCACGATCGGCCGTCCGGTGATCTTCGTGGTGGACGGGGTGGGGCCCAACCCGTTCACCGACCTGTACCAGGTGGCCGACAACGTCCGCGCGGGACTGGACCCCCGACGGGTGGCTCACACGTATCTGTTCCTGGGAAGGACCGAGGACCTCCTGGCCGGCCACCCCACCCTGACGGGCGATCCCGGCTACGACGCGGCCTCCACGTTCCGGTGGCGCCCCCTGGAGCGGGTCCTCCGCGGACCCCACGTGGTCATGGTCCTGAACTCGCTGACGCCCGAGTTCCGGGACCTGGGGCGGGAGGCCCCCGAACGGATCGCGGGTCCCGGCGTCATCGCCCTGGTGGGCCCTCGTCCCGTGCAGGCGGGTCACTCATCCCTCCGGCCGGGGGCCCCCTTGGGCCTGGGGCCGGCCGGGGCGTTCCTGGGCCTGATGGCGATGTGGTCCTTGGCCGGGGCGGGCTGGGTGGCCGCCCTGCGCGGCGCCTCCCTGCCTGCCCGGATGGCCTTGGCCCCCGTGGCCGGGGCGGGAGCGGTGATCATCGCCGGCCTGGCCGCCTCCCTGCTCGGGGTCCGACCCTCGGGCCTGGGGGCGACGGCCATCCTCGTGGTGGCGTCGGGTACCGGCGTGGCGGTGGCGCGGTGGCGCTACGGGCGGGATCCGGCCGGGCGGGAATCCACGTAGCCGCAGCTCGGGCAGGCGTACATCTCCTCGACCGCCCCACCGAGCGCTCGGTCGGCGGCCTCCGCCTCCTCCCTGGTGGTGGGCTCCACCAGCTTGTCGGCGTGGTGGTTCATCTCCGTCCCGCATCGAGGACAGATCACGGCGTGGTCACCTCCACGTGGTCACGACCGTACCGGAGGGTTGTGGCCATCCACAGCAGCTCGGCCAGGAACTTCCGGATCCGGGGCCGGAACGCCTCGTCCAGCAGGGTGCCGTCCTCATCGAAGACGGAGTGGACCAGCCCCACGTTCACGTCCCAGAAGATGGTGACCAGGCCCAGCTCCCGGAGGACCGGGAGGAAGCTCTCGATGCCCCGGGTGCCGCCGAACGGCCCGCTGGACACCCCCACCACCCCCGCGGCCTTGTGCACGTACTCCTTGAGGTTCGTGTCCAGGGCGTGCTTGAGCAGGCCGGGGTACGCGTGGTTGTACTCGGGCGACACGAGGATCAGGGCGTCGGCGCGGTTCATGGCTTCGGAGAAGGCCGGGTCCTTGAGGGACTCGCCGGCGTCGTTCGTGCCGAAGGGGAGATCCGCCACGTCGATCAGCGCGGTCTCCACCCCACCCAGCCGGCGAACCTCTTGCATGATCAGAGCCGCCACGTGGGCGCTCATCCGGCCCCTGCGCGGTGTGCCCAGGATGACGGGTATGGACAGCGCTCTGTCGGCCAATGTCACCTCCCCGGCCGCGACGTTACAGCGTCCTCAGCGCCGGCGGCGCCTGGTGCCGACCATCAGTCCCACCAGCGGGACCAGACCCAGGAACGGGGTCAGACCGGCCAAGCCGGAGTCCGGCTGGGCCGGAGGCTCCGGGTCGGTCTCGCCCAGGCCTTCGGCGTCGTGGACCATCGCGTTCTCCAGGATGTACAGGCCGGAGTACGTGAGGGCGAAGTCCTTCAGCCCGTACCGGTGGTCGAGGGTCTCGTTGGCCATCCGCAGGCCGTTGGTGATCCGGATCTTGCCCTCGCCGAACGGAGCCTCACCGACCGAAACCCGGCTGCTGGTGCTGGTGCCCACGGTGACCCCGCCGATCCCGGTCCAGGCCGAGGTGGAGACCGTGGTCATCGGCGACTGCGTGTTCCCGATGCCGTGTCCGATCAGCGTGTACTCGGCCAGCTGGCGGGCGTTGGGCCGCAGGCCCTTCAGCAGGGGGTGCGAGAAGTCCGTGAAGTCGGCGTACGGCTGGTACACGTTGGTGTTGCCCACCGACCCCGCAGCGAGGATGCCCATGTCCTGGAGCCCCAGGATGGCCCGGTCGGTGAGGACCAGGTTCCCCCCGCGCTCCGCCCAGGCCCGGACGGCAGCCAGGTACGCGCCCTGGTCGTAGGGCCGGCCCTCCGGGTCCTCCGGGGCCAGGGTGTCGGCGATGACCAGGGTGTCCACCGCATCCAGGGTCGAGGGGTCCTCGGCCACCTCCCGGGGGAGGATCTGGGCCAGGCCCCCCTTCACGTAGGGAGCGGTCTCCTGGAAGAACTTCATGTTCGTCGAGCTGTACGGCTTCTGCTCCACGGGCTTCCCGTCCTGTCCGATCCCGTTGGCGGACGGGCCGGGCAGGCGGCCCGGGCCGTTCGCGTCGGTGTCGGTCACGGGGGTCGGGTTGTAGATGTATCCAACCTTGCCCTTGGGGTCGATCTGGAAGTCGGCGAAGTCCTGGTCCTGGGTCATGGCGTAGGCCATGGCCGTCTTGATGATGGCCCGGGACGCGTTGATGTAGTTCTCCTGGAGCAGGTAGGCCCAGGGGCGGCCGAACGGCCGGGTGGCGTCGGAGTGGTTGAACGCGATCTCGTAATCCATCCCGGTCACCCCGAGCTCCGTGGCCAGGTAGTCCCCGATGAACCCGGTGTCCGTGTAACCCAGAGTGTCCCACACCGTTCCCCACCGGGCGGGCTTGGTGGGGATCGAGTTGGAGGGAGCGCCCGAGTCCTCGATGCCTTCCCCTGCGTCTCCGCCGGTCCGCTCCTCGATCTCGTTGGCCACGCCCAGGTACAGCGTGTCGTCGATCACGGACTTGGTGCGCTCGGCGATGGCCATCAACCGCCGGTGCTTCACCGAGTTGAACTGGCCGGCCGGGTACATGATGTCGACCCAGGCCCGGGACTGGCTCTCCCCGTGGATGTCGGCGCCGTACGCCATCTGGCCGTTGACGCCTTCCGCGGCCACCTCCTTCATCAGCCGGTGGCCGAAGTTCATCTCGGACTCCTGGAGCGGGTTCCGGCTGGTGTTGATGTACCCGACCGTCGGCATCTGCCGGTTCAGGTCGGTGCCCAGCTGGTTCCCCCGCGTGTACAGGCCCGGGGGCGTGGCGAAGTGGTCACCTCGCCTCCATCCATCGATGTTGAAGTCGATGAAGTAGACCGCCTCCTTGGCCAGGACGTTCTTGACCTCGAACTGGTGGAAGGTCGGCTCGCGACCGGTGGTTGAATCGTAGCCCGGCACGCCGTCCACGATCTTGCCCCCGTTCTGGGCGGTCGTGGCCAGGTCCTCCACGGCCCGGAGGCCGCCCTCGAGCCCGCCCTTCTCGTCGCCGTGGACCGAGAGCGAGAACAGGAGGGTCTGCTTGCCCTCATCCGGCACCTGGTGGTCGGTGAGCTTGACGACCAGGATGTCGTGACCGTCGTTGGTGTCGTCGGACTCGTAGGAGCGGTTGCCGTCGGGGCCCACGCTCACCGCGTCGGCGTCGTCGTATCGCTGACTGAGCGTGAACACGGAGACCCACCGGGGGTACAGCTGGGCCAGGTACTCCACGCCGTGCTGGTACTCCTTGAATCCGGTGGGGTCGGGCAGGTACTGGACGTAGTCCTGGGTCAGGTACGCCTCGGGGAACACCCGTCCCCCGCAGGCTGCCCTCGGTGCGCCCCCCATGTATCCGTCGGTGCACACCGGCGTGGCCCAGGCCTGCCCTCCGAGGAGCAGGACACCGCTCAGCGCCACGACCATCGCTCGCACGATCCCTCGCATCGTTCCTCCCGGTTGGTTGGGTTCCGGATGGGTTCGCCGCCGGGGGACCGGAATCCTCTGTGCGGATGCACAAACCGTGCACCGATATCGGGCAGAACGGACACGCACCGATGCTTTGGCCCCCCTGGTAGGGTGGGCGCCGCCTTGGAGGAGCACGCGGAGCAACGGCACGCCCACCGCACCCGCCTGGCCGAGGCCCTCGGTCGCCGGCTCGACCCCCTGATGACCTCCCTGGGAGTGATCTTCTTCCTCCTCCTGCTGGGACAGGGCCTCACCCCACCCGACGACCCCCTGTCCACCGTGTTCACGATCGTCCTGTGGAGCCTGTGGGCCGTGTTCCTGATCGAGTTCGTGACCCGCATGGTCATCGCCCCATCCAGCGGGGAGTTCCTGGCCCGGAACTGGTGGCAGATCGTGTTCCTGATCTTGCCCCTGCTCCGGGTGATCAGGCTGATCGAGACCCGGCGCCTGGCCAAGACCGGGGGCCTGATGGGCTGGGCCGCGCGGGCCGGACGGACGGCGGGGAACGTGCTCGGCACCCGCGTGGGCTGGCTGGCATCCGTGACCACGATCACCGTGCTGGCCTGCGGGCAGATCCTCTACCGGTTCGAGGACATCCCGCGCTACACCTCGGCGCTCCACTCTGCCGCGCTGACCGTGATCACGGGAGAGCCCTTCGGGGCCCGGTCGGGGCTGGGCAAGACCGTGGAGCTGGTCCTGGGGCTGTACTCGGTGGTGGTGTTCGCCGCCCTGGCCGGGATCCTGGGGGCCTACTTCCTGGAGCGGCGGATCGGCCCCAGAACCGAGGAGTGAGCTGGCGGCGGGATTCGAACCCGCGACCTAGCGATTACAAGTCGCTTGCGCTACCGGACTGCGCCACGCCAGCAAGGAGATTCTACCGGCGCTCGAAGGCTGTGATGGTGTCCTCGCGAGCGGCCTCGGCCCGCTGACGCTTGGCCCTGGCCCGCAGGTGGAGCTCGATCTTGCGCTTGATGCGCTGGAGCGCGTTGTCGATCGACTTCACGTGGCGACGGAGGAGGTCCGAGATCTCGCCGTACGTCTTGCCCTCCACGTACAGGCGCAGGACCTCGGCCTCGAAGTCCGACAGGATCTCCGAGAAGGCCACCTTGATGTTCCGCAGGTCCTCGTGGGAGATCACCATCTCCGCGGGGTCCTCGCTGGCCACCCCGCGCAGGACGTCCAGCAGGACGCGGTCGGGGTCTTCCTCGGGAGCGACGGGCTTGTTGAGCGAGACGTAGGAGTTGAGGGGGCCGTGCTTCTGGCGGGTGGCGGTCTTGATGGCGGTGATGATCTGCCGGGTGATGCACACCTCGGCGAAGGCCCGGAACGAGGCCTGCTTGGAGCCGCTGAAGTCCCGGATGGCCTTGTACAGGCCGATCATCCCTTCTTGGATGATGTCATCGCGGTCGGCCCCGACCAGGAAGTAGGAGCGGGCCTTGAGCCTGGCGAAGTTCCGATACCTGCCGAGCAGGATCTCCACCGCGCGTTCGTCCCCGCCGTGGAAGCGAGCGATGAGGATCTCGTCGGGCATCTCCTTGGACCCGACGAACGCTGGTGCCGCAACTCGTGCAGACGCCAATCCGGCTCCTATCGACAGATATGATCCTGCTGCGGCGGACGCCCCCCTCGCCAGGACGCGCGGTGACGATTATGCGGAGTTCCCGACCAACGCGCAAGGGGTCAACCGGTAAAGATTTACGGCAATCAGCGTAAATCGGGCACGTCATCCCTGTTTTTCGGCTTCCGGCCCCCCGCCCGGCAAGGCGAAGGCGAACAGGGCCACCCCTGCCGCCACCGAGACGTTCAGGGACGCCACCTCTCCCCGCATGGGGATGGCCAGGAGCTGGTCGCAGGACTCCCTGACCAGCCTGGACATCCCCTGGCCCTCGGCCCCCAGGATCAGGGCCAGCCTCCCCGGTGGGCGCTCGGCCCGGTCCAGCGTCTCGGGCGCTCCGCCGTCCAGGCCAACGGCCCAGAACCCCGACTCCTTCAGCCGCTCCACCGCCCGGGTGATGTTCGCCACGTGGGCCACCGGGAGGCGGAGCAGGGCCCCCGCCGAGGCCTTCACGGCCGCCGGGGTGAGCCCGGCGGCCCGGTGGCGACGGGTGATCAGCACGGCCGCTCCGGCGGCCTCTGCTGTCCGGGCCACCGCGCCGAGGTTGTGGGGGTCCGTCACGCCGTCCAGGATCACGGCCACCGCGTCCTCCGCCCAGGACCTGGCAGCCAGGTCACCTTCGCCCAGGGTGCCGGGCTGGGCCACCCGGGCGGCCACCCGCTGGTGCGGCGTCCCGGCCGCCAGGCTCTTGATCTCCTCGACCGGCACCCGGGTCACCGGGACGGCGGCGGCCCGCGCGGCATCCAGGACGGCCCCAAGCCCCTGGTTGCTCGCCCCCTCCGCGACCAGGACCTCCCGGGCCAGCCCGGCGCGGATGGCCTCGACCACGGGGCGCCGGCCCACGACCACGGGCCCCCGGATCATGGGGTCCGGATCATGACCACGGCCAGACAGCCGATCCCGTCGCCGGACAGCCCCAGGCCCTCGGGCCGCGTGGCCTTCACCGACACCCGGTCCGGCTCCAGGCCGAGCGCCG
>DASWKD010000077.1:0-3116 GCA_036396815.1 Actinomycetota bacterium
CGCACCGGAACCCGAACCCCAGGGCCTGCGAGGACTCGGGCTCGAACACCAGGGCCGCGTCGGACAGGTGGAGCTTCTCCAGGGCGTCGCGGAGGTCCGCGTAGTCGCCGCCCTCCACCGGGTACAGGCCGCTCCACACCATGGGCTTGGGTTCGCGGTACCCGGGCAGGGCTTCCGGGGCCCGGTTGGCGGCCAGGGTCACCGTGTCGCCAACCGTGGCCTGCCGCACGTCCTTGACCCCGGTGACCAGGTAGCCCACCTCGCCCGGGCCGAGGGCGTCCACCGGCGTGGCGTCCGGCGCGAACACGCCCACCTCCTCGGCCTCGACGTCCAGCTTGGTGGCCATCAGCCGGACCCTGGCCCGCGACGGCAGGGTGCCGTCCACCTGCCGCAGGTACGCGATCACCCCCCGGTACTGGTCGAACGCGGAGTCGAAGATCAGGGCCCGGGACGGCGCGGCCGGGTCGCCGGTGGGCGGCGGCACGCGCCGGATCACCGCCCGGAGGAGATCCTCGACCCCCTCCCCGGTCTTCCCGGACACGCGGAGGACGTCCGCGGCCGGCTGGCCGGTGAGCTCGGCCAGCTCGCGGACGGCCTCGTCGGGGTCGGCCTGGGGGAGGTCCACCTTGTTGGCGGCCGGCACGATGACCAGCCCCGCCGCCTCCGCCAGGTGGGCGTTGGCCAGCGTCTGGGCCTCGATCCCCTGCGACGCGTCCACCAGCAGGATGGCCCCCTCGCAGGCGGCCAGGGCCCGGCTGACCTCGTAGGTGAAGTCCACGTGACCCGGCGTGTCGATCAGGTTGAGGGCATACTCCACGCCCTCGTGGACGTACCGGAGGCGGACGGCCTGGGCCTTGATCGTGATGCCCCGCTCGCGCTCCAGGTCCATCCGATCCAGGTACTGCTCGCGCATCTGCCGCTCGGGCACGGCGTGGGTCAGGTCCAGGAACCGGTCGGCCAGGGTGGACTTCCCATGGTCGATGTGGCTGATGATGGCGAAATTGCGGATCCGCGAGGGGTCGGTCACCCGGCCATCGTAGCCGCCCGGCCGCTCAGTCCTGGGCCGCAGGCCCCTCCGGGGGGCCGAGGAGGTCGGTCACCGCGAGCTCCAGGCCCGGGACCTGGGGCGAGGTCAGGGTCCGGTCTTTGCCCAGGAGCGTAGGGACCGGGTACCGGCCCTCCTCCAGCCGGTACACCTCCACGCGGTCGGCATCGAGGTCCACGAACCAGTACTCGGGGACCCCGAACCGCTCGTACAGCTCGCGCTTGCGGACCAGCTCCAGCCGCCGGGTGGAGGGCGAGGACACCTCGACCACGATGTCGGGCGCAGACCGGATGTACTTCCTCTCCAGCTTCCCGGGATCCCGGATGAAGAGCACGTCCGGTTCGACGACGTTGTCGTCGGCGAAGTAGACGTCGTACGGCGCGGGGAGGACTTCCCCGCCACGCTCCTCGGCGTACCCGTAGAACCGGTGGACGAGGAACGCCACCACCCGCTGATGCCTGGTCGCAGGGGCCGGGGTCACGATGAGCTCCCCGTCGATGATCTCCCGACGCAGATTGTCCTCGGGGAACCTCTCGAGGTCCGCGTAGGTGTACCCGGTCGTCCTGGGGTGCGTCGCCATATGCCACCTCCCATGTGGCGGGAGCCTAACGGGAGGGTACGACATCATCCCCGGGGGCGGGGCTGGGCGCCTGCTACACTGGGCGCTCCATGGCCAACATCCAGTCTCAGATCAAGCGGAACCGGCAGAACGAGCGGCGCCGGGAGCGCAACCTGACCGTTCGGACCCGCCTCAAGACCGAGGCCAAGAAGGTCCGCGAGGCCGGGCCCGAGGACGCGCAGCCCCAGCTGAAGCTGACCGCCAGCCTGATCGACAAGGCCGCCTCCAAGGGCGTGATCCACAAGCGCACCGCGGCCCGGCGGAAGTCCCGCCTGGCCAAGGCCGCGGCCCGCTCCTCGCAGGCCTAGCCTCCGGCGATCGCCGTCACCACCATCGGCAGGACCACGTCACCCGTCCCGCCCGACTTCAGCACGCGGTCGGCCTCGATCACCCTGGCGTGGAGGTCCGAGAGCGCCTCCGGCGCGTAACGGCGGGCCTGGTCCCGGTAGCGCCGGGCCTGCCAGTCGAACCGGAGGCCGGCCGCCCGGGCCAGCTCGGCCGGCGGCATCCCCTCCGGGAGGGACCGGACCCGGAGGAGGTCCCGGAGCCGGGAAGCGATCCCGCCCAGGATGGCCAGGGGCTCCTCCCGGGCCTCCAGCATGCTCCGCAGGTACCGGTGGGCGGTGGGCAGGTCCCGGGCGAACGCCGCGTCGCACAGCTCGTAGATCCGGTGGTCCCCGAACCCCCGGAACTGGTCGATCACCGTCCGGGGACTCACGCCCTCCTCCGGGAAGGCCGAGCCCAGCTGGCCGATGGCCTGGTCCAGGGTGGCCGGGTCCTGGCCCAGGGTCTCCACCAGCTCCCGGAGGCCGGCCGGGGAAGCGGCCACCCCCCGGGCCTTGGCCCGGGCGGCCAGCCACCCCGGCAGGTCCTTGCGCTCCACGGACTCCCGCCGGACCTGGGCCGCCTTGCCCAGCGCCCTGGTCAGCTTGGCCGGGGCGCCCTTGGCCCGGGCCGAGGTGATGGCCAGCAGGACCAGCTGGGCGTCCGGAGCGGGGGCCGCCGCGTATGCGGCGATCTCGGCCACGGCCTCGGCCGGAAGATCCTGGGCCCCGGACACCAGCAGGCCCCGCCCCTCCCCGAACAGCGATGGCGTGGCCAGGTCGGCCGTGGCCCCCGGGGTCCAGGACCCGGCCTCGACCTCAACGGGGCGGAGGTCGCCGAAGGACTGGGCCGCGGCCAGGCGCAGGAGGTAGTCGCTGTCCCCCCACAGCACCAGCACGTGGTTCATCGCTCGGATCGTACGACGATCCCCCGGTCCGTGAACCGGAGGGTGATGTCCCCGCTCTGGTCGGTCCGCATCACCCGCATCCCGGCGCCCCGCAGGGCGGCCAGGACGCCGGGGACCGGGTGGCCGTAGGTGTTCGGCCCGGTGCTGACCACGGCCACCCTGGCATCCACCGCGTGGAAGAACGCGTCCAGCGAGGTGTCCCCGCCGTGGTGCGGCACCTT
>DASWKD010000078.1:0-4464 GCA_036396815.1 Actinomycetota bacterium
TCCACCACCCCGGTCTCGTACCCGATGACCTGCTGGGTGCGCAGGGCGATCCGGGCCGCCTTCTCGGTGGGCAGGGAGAGGGCCTCATCGAAGGAGTTCGTGTGCAGGCTCTGCGTCCCGCCGAGGACCGCGGCCAGGGCCTCCAGGGCTGTGCGCACGATATTGTTCTCCGGCTGCTGCGCGGTGAGCGTGGCTCCGCCGGTCTGGGTGTGGAACCGCAGCATCAGGGCCTTCGGGTCCGTGGCCCCGAAGCGCTCGGCCATGATCCGGGCCCACATCCGCCGGGCCGCGCGGAACTTGGCCACCTCCTCGAAGAAGCTCATGTGGCAGGCGAAGAAGAACGATAGCCGAGGGCCGAAGTCGTCCACCCGCAGTCCCGCATCCACCGCGGCCTGCACGTAGGCGATGGCGTTGGACAGGGTGAACGCCACCTCCTGGACCGCGGTGGAGCCCGCCTCGCGCATGTGGTAGCCGGAGATCGAGATCGTGTTCCACTTCGGGATCCGCTCGGCGCAGTACGCGAACAGGTCGGTGATGATCCGCATCGAGGGGACCGGCGGGTAGATGTAGGTCCCGCGGGCCGCGTACTCCTTGAGGATGTCGTTCTGCACGGTGCCACCCAGGGCGCCGGCGTCGATCCCCTGCTCCTCGGCGACCAGCTCGTAGAGCAGGAGCAGGATGGCCGCCGTGGCGTTGATGGTCATCGACGTGGTCACCTGGTCCAGCGGGATGCCGTCCAGCAGGCGGGCCATGTCCTCCACCGAGTCGATGGCCACACCCGTGCGGCCCACCTCGCCCTCGGCCCGCGGATGGTCGGAGTCCAGGCCCATCTGGGTGGGCAGGTCGAAGGCCACGGAGAGCCCGGTCTGCCCGTGGTCCAGCAGGTACCGGAACCGGCGGTTCGTCTCCTGCGCGGTGCCCATGCCGGCGTACTGGCGCATCGTCCATAGACGACCCCGGTACATCGAGGGGTAGATGCCCCGGGTGAACGGAGCCTCGCCGGGCCGTCCCAGGTCCTTCGGGTCGGCCGGCGCCGGGTACAGGGGACGGATCTCGATCCCCGAGTCGGTGTCTCGCGGGTCGCTCATGGCCGCACCAGCGTACTCCGCGGACCCGTGGTTTCGGGGGCCGGGGAGGCGTTTGCTAGACTCCGGCCCGCATGGCCAAGCGGAGGTCGGAGCTCGGGAGCCTGTACAAGGCGGGGACCGGACAGTGGTCCTGGCTGGCCCACCGCATCACCGGGGTCGGGATCCTGCTGTTCCTGTTCGCGCACATCGTGGACACCGCCCTGGTGGCCTGGGGGCCCGAGACCTACAACAAGGTCATCTCCCTGTACCACCACCCGATCGTGCAGATCATGGAGCTGGGCCTGGTCGGCGCGGTGATCTACCACGGCCTGAACGGCATCCGGATCATGATCATGGACTTCTGGCCGGCGTCCCTGCTCCGCCACCGCGAGCTGACCTGGACCACGCTGGCCCTGTTCGCCGCGGCCATGGCCCCCATCGCGTGGATCATGGGCCGGCGGATCCTGGAAGACTTCGGGTGGCTGGGATGAGCGTGGCCACCCGTCCGGCCGCCCCCGCGCCGGCCGACATGCGGCGCCGCCGCGGGTTCGAGCTGTGGTCCTGGCTGTTCATGCGGATCAGCGGGATCGTGCTGCTGTTCCTGGCCGTGGGCCACGTCCTGATCATGCACGTCCTGGAGACCGGCGTGGAGCGCGTGGACTTCGACTTCGTGGCCCGGCGCTGGGACAACCCCCTGTGGCGGACCTGGGACTGGGCCATGCTCTCGCTGGCCCTCCTGCACGGGATCAACGGCATGCGGGTCATCATCCAGGACTACGCCCGGCGGCCCGGCTGGCGGGTGTTCTGGAACAGCCTGTTCGCGGTGGTCGGGTTCGGCCTGTTCGTCCTGGGCACGATCATCGTGTTCACCTTCGACGCCTCGGACTTCGCGTGACGGTCGAGCACACGTACGACGCCGTCGTGGTCGGGGCGGGCGGGGCCGGCCTGCGGGCCGCCATCGAGGCCTCGGGCCAGGTGCGCACGGCGGTGATCTCTAAGCTGTACCCCACCCGCTCGCACACCGGCGCGGCCCAGGGTGGGATGTGCGCGGCGCTGGGGAACGTCGAGGAGGACAGCCCCGAGTGGCACACCTTCGACACCGTCAAGGGCGGCGACTACCTGGTGGACCAGCCCGCCGCAGAGATCATGTGCCGCGAGGCCGTGGACGCGGTGATCGAGCTCGAGCACTGGGGTCTCCCGTTCAACCGGACCCCGGACGGGAAGATCGACCAGCGCCGTTTCGGCGGGCACACCCGGAACCACGGCGAGGCTCCCGTCAAGCGGGCCTGCTACGCGGCCGACCGGACCGGCCACATGATCCTCCAGACCCTGTACCAGCAGTGCATCAAGCGCGACGTTCGGTTCTTCAACGAGTTCTGCGTGGTCGATATGCTCGTGGACGGCGACCGCGCGGCAGGGGTGGTGGCCTACGAGCTGGCCACCGGCGAGCTGCACGTGTTCCGGTCCAAGGCCGTGCTGTTCGCCACGGGGGGGTACGGGAAGATGTTCAAGGTCTCGTCCAACGCTCACACCCTGACCGGCGACGGCCCGGCCGTCTGCTACCGGGCCGGCATCCCCCTCCAGGACATGGAGTTCTTCCAGTTCCACCCGACCGGCATCTACAAGATGGGCATCCTGATCTCCGAGGCGGTCCGGGGCGAGGGCGGCATCCTCCTGAACGGCGAGGGCGAGCGGTTCATGGAGCGCTACGCCCCCACCATCAAGGACCTGGCCCCCCGCGACATGGTGTCCAGGGCCATCTACCAGGAGGTCAAGGAGGGACGGGGGGTGGACGGGAAGGACTACGTGTACCTCGACGTCCGGCACCTGGACCCCGAGGTGATCGAGACCAAGATCCCCGACGTCACCGAGTTCGCCCGGATCTACCTGGGCGTGGAGCCCACCACCGAGCCGGTCCCCATCCAGCCCACGGCGCACTACGCCATGGGGGGCATCCCCACGGACACCGACGGCCGGGTGGTCACCGGGGAGAACGAGCGGGTGATCGAGGGCCTGTACGCGGCCGGCGAGTGCGCCTGCGTGAGCGTGCACGGCGCCAACCGCCTGGGGACGAACTCGCTCCTGGACATCATGGTGTTCGGCAAGCGCGGGGGGCGGCACATGGCCGAGTACGCGGCCGGTGCAGCCCAGCCTGCCGTGGAGACCGGGGCGGAGAAGGCGGCCGCCGGCGACCTCCAGCGCCTCCTCTCGGCGTCCGGGAGCGAGAACGTGGCCGACATCCGCGACCGGCTCCAGGACACGATGTTCGACCTGGCCGGCGTGGTCCGAACCGCCCAGGGCCTGGAGAAGCTCCAGCAGGAGCTGGGCGCGCTACGGGAGCGGTACGGGAAGGCCGTGGTCGGCGACAAGGGCCGCATGTACAACACCGACGTGATGGAGGCCTGGGAACTGGGCGCCCTGCTGGACTGCGCCGACACGCTGGTGGCTGCGGCCCTGGCCCGGGACGAGAGCCGCGGCGGCCACTTCCGCGACGACCATCCCCTCCGCGACGACGCGAGCTGGCTGAAGCACTCGCTGGCCTACCGGCAGGACGGCGGGGTGCGCCTGGAGTACAAGCCGGTGAAGATGGGCCCCTACGTCCCGATGGAGAGGAAGTACTGATGGCCGAAGGCACCGTCCCACTGACGATCCGGATCCGCCGGTTCAACCCCGAGGCCGGCCCGGACCCGTGGTGGGATGAGTTCACCGTGCGCATGGAGCCTTCTGACCGGGTGCTCGACGCCCTCCACGAGGTGAAGTGGCGGCACGACGGCACGCTGGCCCTCCGCCGGTCCTGCGCCCACGGGATCTGCGGGTCCGACGCCATGCTGATCAACGGCACGAACGCGCTGGCGTGCAAGGTCCTGGTCAAGCAGGTCGCCCCGAAGGTCACCGTGGAGCCGATCCGCGGCCTCCCGGTCCTCAAGGACCTGATCGTGGACATGGAGCCCTTCTTCAAGGGGTACGAGAAGATGCTCCCCTACCTGATCAACGACCAGGATCCCGGCGACCGCGAGCGCCGCCAGTCGCCGGAGCAGCGCGAGGCCTTCGACGACACCACGAAGTGCATCCTGTGCGCCGCGTGCACCACCTCGTGCCCGATCTACTGGGGCGACGAGGGCTACGTGGGCCCCGCCGCGATCGTGAACGCGCACCGGTTCATCTTCGACTCGCGCGACGAGGCCGGGCGCGAGCGCCTGAAGATCCTGAGCGAGAAGACCGGCGTCTTCCGATGCCGCACCACGTTCAACTGCACGGAGGCCTGCCCGCGCGGCATCCAGGTCACGAAGGCGATCCAAGAGGTCAAGCGCGCGATCCTGTTCGAGCGGATGTAGCCTCAGACCCGGAGCACGGCGAGCCCGGGCACGCCGTCGTAGTCGTCGTCCTGCGAGACGAC
>DASWKD010000079.1:0-5940 GCA_036396815.1 Actinomycetota bacterium
CCCCGACGACGCCGGCCACCTGCTGGCCGTGCTCGAGGAGGCCGAGCCCCTGGCCGCGGTCCTGCTCACCCACCACCACCCGGACCACGCCCCCGGGGCGGCCCGCATGGCCCAGGCGGCGGGCGCCCCGGTGTACGCGTACCGCCCCGGGGACGGCGAGGAGCGGATCCCCGACGGCGGCGAGGTCCACGCCGGCTCGGTGCGCATCCGGGCCGTGCACACCCCCGGACACACCCCCGACCACCTGGCCTTCTTCCTGGACGGCGAGCGCCTGCTGTTCACCGGCGACGCGGTCCTCGGACGGGGGACCAGCGTGATCGACCCGCCCGAGGGCGACCTGGCCGACTACCTTTCGTCCCTGACCCGGATGCGCGATCTCCGGCCCCGGGCCATCTACCCCGGCCACGGCCCCGTGGTGTTCGACGCCGTGGCCAAGGTCGAGGAGTACCTGGCCCACCGCCACAAGCGGGAGGAGCAGGTCCTGGCCGCCCTGAAGGTGGGGAAGCACACCGCCGCCCAGATCGTGCCGGGCATCTATCAGGACGAGGTGTCCGAGGACATGTTCCCGGTGGCCGCCCGGTCGGTCCTGGCCCACCTCCTGAAGCTGGAACGCGAGGGCAAGGTGACCCGCTCGGGCACCGGGGCCGAGGCCCGGTTCGAGCCGGCTACCGTCCGGGCCTGCCGGCGATGCGGGCGCCCGGCGGCCACGGGGTCCTCGCTGTGCAACCGGTGCGCGGTGGCCGCGCTCCAGGAGCGTCCCTGAACGGCTATCCTTCGACCCCCATGAAGGTCGAGTTCTTCCGCCCCGCGGATCCGTCGGTCGTGGCCGGCACGGCCACCTGGGACGGGTCCCGCGTATCGGTCCACGCCGACGATCCCGCGGTGGCCGGTGCGCTGGAGCGCGTGTTCCGCCCGGCCTCCGTTGTCCTGGACGACCCGTCGCTCCGGACGGCCGGCACGCGTGGGGAGGTCGTGGTGGAGCCCGGCGACCTGACCTGGTTCCGGGCCGCGGCCACGGTCCGGGGCGGCCGGGAGGGCCTGGGCCTCCGGTTCGTCACCGACCGCCCCGGAGGCTGGGACCCGGCGGGGGCCTACCGCCCCATGGGCGCCTGGCTGGCCCGCCACGAGGCCGGCGAGTAGCCCGGCACCCTGTCAGACCCCCCCGCTACAGTGGGGACCATGAGCTTCGAGCCCGACGCCGCCCAGGTCCCCGTCCTGGAACACGCCGAGGGCAACCTGCTGGTCACCGGCTCTCCGGGCTGCGGCAAGACCACGCTCCTCCGGGAGCGGTTCGCCCGCCTGGTGGAGGGGGGCGCGGACCCCGAGCGCGTGGTGCTGTTCGCCCTGAACCGCCGGGCGGCTCGGGAGGCCCGGGACCACCTGATGCGCCGCCTGGGCCGGTCCCTGCCCGACCTCCCCGTGTTCACGGTCCACGGGTTCGCGTTCCGGCTCCTCGGACGGCGCTTCGACCAGCTCGGGTACGCCCAGCCACCCGAGGTGCTGTCGGCGCCCGAGCAGTACGCCGCGGTCCGGGAGATGCTCCGCGGCGAGGAGGCCGAGGACTGGCCGCGGTTCCGCCGACTGCTGGACACCTCGCGGTTCGCCCGCGAGGTGGCCGACTTCTGCCTCCGGGCCCAGGAGCGCCTGCTGTCGCCCGACGAGCTGGACGCCCTGATCCAGGGCTCGGGCCGGACCGAGCTGGGGGAGATGGCCACGTTCTACCGCCGCTACGTAGACCAGCAGGGGATGGCCGGGCGCACGGACTTCGCCGGGCTCCTGCTCCAGGCGGTCTCCCTCCTCCGCCGGGGCGTGGCCGGCGACGAGCGCTACCGGCACGTCTTGGTCGACGACTACCAGGACGCCACCCACGCGGCCTCGGCCATCGTGGCCGAGCTGGCCCGCCACGCGGCGACCACCGTGGTGGCCGCCGATCCCGCCGGCCACGTGTTCTCGTACCGGGGGGGCAGCCTGGAGCCGCTCCAGCGCATCGAGGACTCCCTTCCCCGGCTGTCGCGGGTAGCCCTCGACCGGAGCCACCGGATCGACGCGCGGGTCCTGGTCCCCCTGGAGTCGGGGGAGCCGGACGCGTCCGGTGCCCCATCGGATATCCGGGCCCGGCTGTTCGTCCATCCGGGGGAGGAGGTCGAGGCCGTGGCCGACGAGCTCCTGCGGGCCCGGGTGGACGACGACGTCCCGTGGGAGGGCATGGCCGTGATCGTCCGGCGGTACGGCGAGTACCTCACCGCGCTGCGCCACGCCCTGGTCCGCCACGGGATCCCGTTCGTGGTCGTCGCCGAGGCCGCGGCGGTGGCCACCGAGCCGGCCAACCGGCCGGTGCTCGACCTCCTGCGCTACGTGTTCCGCCCCGAGCTCCGCGACGAGCTCCTGGAGCCGGTGCTCACCTCGCCGGTGGGCGGGTTCGATCCGCACGGCCTCCGGGCCCTTCGCCGCGAGGCCCTGCGCCGGGACCTCAGTCTCCGCGAGTTCGTGGAGTCGGAGCTCGAGGCTCCCGAGGACCTATCCGCTCCGCTCGAGGCCTTCCGGAAGCTGCTCCGGGACCTCCCCGCGCAGGGATCGTCACCCGACCGGGCCTTCCTCTGGCTGTGGAGCACGCACCCCGCGTTCCGGGACCTGGTGGCCTCGGGGGCCCGGCACCGGGACCTGGACGCGCTGGCCGCCCTGGGCGACGTGCTGGCCCGGTTCGTGGAGCGCCGGCCGGGGGCCACGGTCGAGGACTACCTGGACACCCTGGAGGGCGCGGAGTTCGGCCCGGACCCGTGGATCCCGCCCGAGGAGCGGCGGCCCCACGCCGCGCGCATCATCTCCGCCCACCGGGCCCAGGGCATGGAGTTCGAGGTGGCCCTGGTGGCCGGGTGCCTGGAGGGGGAGTTCCCCTCGCTCTCGCACCGATACCCCTTGGTCGACGTGGAGCAGCTGCTGGCCCCGCGGTCCGGGGCCGAGCGGCACCGGGCCCGGCTTGCCGAGGAGCGGGCCCTGTTCCGGCTGGCCGTGTCCCGGGCCCGCCACCGGACCGTGGTCTACGCCAGCCACTCGGCCAGCATGCGCAGCCCTCGCACGCCCTCCCGGTTCGTGGAGCGCCTGGGGGTGGCCTGGGAGACGGGCGCGGACACGATCCTCCCGGTCGCCTCCCTGCGCTCGCTGGAGGCCTCGCTCCGCCGGCGACTGGCCGACGGGTCCGCGCCGGCCGCCTCGCGCCTGGCCGCGGCGGCCTCGCTGGACGAGGTCGGGGCCCGCCCGTCGGGGTGGTGGGTGGGCAGGACCTGGACCGATCCCGGTACCCCCCTGCACCAGGGTGAGCTGCGGACCTCGTACTCGCGCCTGTCAACGCTCCAGAACTGCGGCCTCCAGTACCTGTACGGCGTGGAGCTCGGGCTCGATCCCTCGTCCACGCACCAGATGTGGCTGGGCAAGGTGGTGCACGCCATCATCGAGGACGTCAACCGCGGGAACCTGGAGCGCAGCCAGGAGGCCGTGCTGGCCGCGCTGGACCAGGTGTGGGAGAAGGGGCGGTTCCCCAACCGGGCCATCGAGCGCCAGCGCCGCCGCGACGCCGAGACCATGCTCCGGAACTGGCTGGCCGGCGAGGGAGTGGGCCCGGAGCGCTCGGAGCAGTGGTTCTCGTTCCCCATCGACGGCGCCGTGCTCCGGGGGCGCATCGACGCGCTGTTCCGGGGCGAGAACGGCCACCTCCGGGTGGTGGACTACAAGACCGGGCGCTGGCTGCCGTCGCAGGACGAGGTCCAGGAGGACCTCCAGCTGGCCGCGTACTACCTGGCCGTCAAGCGGACGCCCGAGCTCAGCGCCCTGGGTGAGCCGCGGATGCTCCAGCTGGCGTTCATCCTGGAGTCCCGGTACAAGGAGGCCTTCGCCCAGCGCACGGTGCGCCCCGCCCAGATCGACGGGTACGAGGCGTGGGCGGAGCAGACGATCAAGGAGCTCCTGCACCGGGTCCGGTCCGAGGACTTCGCCCCCGATCCCCAGGCCGAATGCCGGTTCTGCGCGTTCAAGCCGATCTGCCCGCGGTGGCCGGAGGGCGCGGAGGTCCAGACGTGAGCGGGCCGCGCCCCGACGAGCGGCCGTACGCCGACACCCCGCCCGAGGTGGTCGCCGCGCTGGGCGGCCGGGTGCCCACCGTCCAGCAGTGGCAGGCCATCAGCCATCCCATGACGCCGTGTTCGGTGATCGCCGGCGCGGGCTCGGGCAAGACCGCCGTGATGGCCGCCCGGGTCGTGTACCTGGCCCTGGCCCGGCTGGGCCGGGTGGAGGCCGGCCACCCCGGCGCTCTGCCCTCGCACGTGCTGTGCCTGACCTTCACCAACAAAGCAGCAGCGGAGCTGGCCCGCCGGGTGGCCACGGCCACCGCCGGCCTCGGTCTCCCGGAGGAGGAGCAGGCCACGGTGCTCACCTACCACGCGTTCGCCTCGCGCCTGCTGGAGGAGCTGGGGATGCTGATGGGGCTGGACACCGGGCTGTCCCTGCTGTCCGAGGCCCAGCGCTGGCAGCTGGGCCGGGCGCTCCTGGACGACATGGAGTTCGAGCACTACGAGGTCCGGACCGACTACATCGTGGGCGAGGCCCTGGTCCTGGCCGACCAGTGCGCCAACCACCTGCGCGAGCCGAAGGAGGTGGCCGAGGCCGACCGGGCCCTGGCCGCCCGGGCCGAGGTCAAGGCGGCCCGGGGCGACGACCGCAAGCTCCTGTGGACCGCCCAGAAGCGGGCCGAGCTGGCCGACCTGGCCCAGGCCTTCCAGGACCGCAAGCGCGCGGCGGGGGCCATCGACTACGGCGATCAGATCTCGCTGGCCTACCGCCTGGCCCGGGAGCACCCCGAGGCCGTCGAGGAGTTCCGGGCCCGGTACCCGGTGGTCCTGCTGGACGAGTACCAGGACACCAACGTGGCCCAGGCCCGCCTGCTCCAGACCCTGTGCGGCCGCGGCTACCCGGCGTTCGCGGTGGGCGACCCCGACCAGAACATCTACGCGTGGCGCGGGGCCAGCCTGGCCAACCTCCTGCGCTTCCACCAGGACTTCGACGCGCCCGACGGCGAGCACCCCCGCCGGCCGCTGTACGTGAACTTCCGGTCGGGCTCGCGGATCCTGGCCGCGGCCGACCGGGTGATCGGCAAGGTCACCCCGGAGCGCCGGGCCGAGGACAAGGAGCTCCGCCCCCATCCCGACCGCGGCGAGGGGCAGGTGCTGGCCTTCGTGGCCACCGACGCCCGCGCGGAGGCCGGCCAGATCGCGGCGATGATCCGGGAGCACGTGTCGTCCGGTCGCACGTTCGGCGACGTGGCCATCCTGTGCCGCAAGAGCCGCCTGTTCGACCCCATCGCCGAGGTTCTCCGGGAGGAGGACATCCCGGTCGAGGTGGTGGACCTCGGCGGCCTGCTCAAGATGCCGGAGGTCGTGGAGGCCGCGGCCTGGCTGCGTCTGCTGGACGATCCCGCCCACAACGTGTCGCTGGCCCGGATCCTCCAGGGCCCGCGGTGGCGGATCGGGTACCGGGACCTGGCCGCGCTGGCCCGGTGGTCGGCCGCCAACACCGGTCGCTTCCGGGAGCAGCTGGCGGACCAGGACGAGGACATGCCCGGCGACGTGGCCTTCGCCATGATCGAGGCCCTCGACCACCTGGACGAGGTGGGCGGCCTCTCGCCGGAGGCCGTGGACCGTCTGCGCGCGTTCCGCGACGTGCTGGCCGAGGTTCGCGCCGCGGCCATCGGCCCGCTGGGCGACGTGGTGTCGGCCGTCGTCGACGTGTCCGGCCTGCTGGCCGAGCTCGAGGCCTCGACGTCACTCGCCGCGGTGGGATCGCGGCGCAACCTCCTGAACTTCGTCCAGCACGTGTCCACGTTCGCCCCGGTGGAGGGCGAGGCCTCGCTGTCCACGCTGATCGCGTACCTGGACACCGCCGCCCAGACCG
>DASWKD010000080.1:0-1919 GCA_036396815.1 Actinomycetota bacterium
CGGACAGGTCGTACACCAGGTTGACCTCGATCGGGCTGGCCGGGTCGTCGTAGCCGGGAGGCACGATCACGTCCAGCGCCGCGCCCGCGCAGTCGGCCGGATCGATCGGGTCCACCGCGGCACACACGGCCAGCTTGGCCGAACCCTCGAACAGCGAGGCCACGCCACCGGGGCCCGGGCCGAAGCGCACATCGCCGAAGGTGTCGTTGGCCGGCGTGGCCCCGCTGTCCGGTGAGGCGGCGGACGCCGACAGCGCGTCCAGGCCGCCCACCGTGGTGCACTGCCCGCCGGGGTTCGTGGTCAGGCACCCACCCTCCGGCGGGATGTAGCCGGTGGCGCTGTCCTGCCCCAGCGGCTGGACCTGGGTGGTCTCCTCGGCGTCCGTCGGGGACACGGTGTTGGCCGCCGAGACCGACGCCACGGCGTGGATCTCCGACCCGGTCTCGGGCGCCCGGACCACCACCGACAGCTCGGAGGCCGAGGCCCCCGCGCCCAGGTCGCCGGCCAGGGTGCACGTCGCGGACGCCGAGCCCAGCTGGCACGTCCAACCGTCACCGAACCAGGACGCCGGGGCGCCGGCCGAGACCTGGTGGGTCACCGTCACACCCTGGGCCGGAACGTCGCCATGGTTGGTGACCGAGATCCCGTACCGGACGCTGGCCTGCGCCGTGACCGGGTCCGGCGTGTCGAACATGCTCACGCCCAGCTCGGTCCCCGGCCCGACCTCGGTGGTCACCTGGGACACGTTGTCGGCCGGGTTCTGCTCCACGCCCCGGGCCAGGCCGGTGGCCGTGGCGGTGATCAGCGAGGCTCCGTCCACGGGTGCCTGGGCCACCACGGTCAGCTGATCGGCGGCCGTCAGCTCGGGCAGAGCTCCGTGCAGGACGCAGGAGACGCGGGCCCCCTGCGGCGCCCCGCACTCCCACTTGCGGCCCGACGCGGCCACGATGGTCCCGTCGGACACGACCTCGGTCACCTCGACCCGGTCCGCGGGGTGCGCGCCGGGGTTGGAGACGTCGATCGAGTAGGTCACGTGGCCACCCTCGACCACCGGGTCGGGGGTGCCGGACTGGACCACCCGGAGGTCCACCGGGCCCTCCTGGTGCGAGGCGTTCGATGCGGGCCCCACGGCCAGCAGGCCGATGGCCAGCAGCGGGACGATGAGACGACGGTGCATGGTGGTTCCTCCCTCCCTATCGGATGCGGACATCACGGGCGCGGGGGCACAACCTACGCGCCGGTAGGCTATCGTAGGGCAAAGGGCGTACCGGTGACAAGAGGTTTCCGTTGCCTGCTGCCCTCGGCCGACGGGGACTTCTACGATGTGGGGCTGGCCGGGTACCAGGGCTAGGCTGTCATGGCCACGCGGACCGACGTCCCCCCGCCGGGCCGGGCCCACACGTCCACAACGTCGGCCATCTGACGGGCCGTCCACAGGCCCGCGCCGGTCCCTCCCGGCGAGGGGGGCCGGTACCCGGCCAGGGGGTCGGCGATGCCCCGGCCGTCGTCGTCCACCTGGACCACCAGGGCCAGGCCGGGCTCCGTCCACGTCCACACCCGGGCCGCGGTCCGTCCGTGGCGGAGGGCGTTGGAGACGGCCTCGCTCACGGCCACGGTCAGGGTGGCCACCCGGGCCTCGGTCATGCCGGTGGCCCGGGCCGCCTCGGAGACCGCGTCCCTGGCCCGCCGGATGTCGAACGGCGAGGGGACCAGGAACCAGGTGGCCCCTGCCGGAGGGGGGTCCGGGGGGACCCCGACGAACTCCCGGGGCGGGACGTACTGCGCGCTGGGCCGGTCGGTGGTCTCCGGATGGGTCCGCATGGCCTCGGTGACCACGGCGCCGGGGAGCCGGCGGGTGTCGTAGGGGCACAGCGCCCACACGGGCTCCGCCGCCAGGACCTCGTTGATCGCCGACTCGT
>DASWKD010000081.1:0-8179 GCA_036396815.1 Actinomycetota bacterium
GGGGCTGTGGCGCAGTTGGTAGCGCGCCTCCATGGCATGGAGGAGGTCAGGGGTTCGAATCCCCTCAGCTCCACCGATAACGTCGCGGTGCGCGAACCTCACCGATCCGTGGTTCACGTGGGTTCAAGGCTCGCCCGGACCACCGCGGCGATGTCATCCTTTCCGATCTCCCCTCGCGCCACGCTCATCGTGAGGTCGTAGGCTTCGTCGTCCGTCAGGGTGAGACGGCGGCCGTTGAGGCGCAAGAACACGTCGGTTGCCGCGAGCGCCACACGCTTGTTCCCGTCCACGAAGGGATGTGCCTGGCACAGGTGGAACAGATAGGCGGCAGCCTGTTCTTCGAGCGAGGGGTGAAGGGGCTTCCCGCCGAAGGTGGCCTCAGCCTGGCTCAGTGCCGATTCGAGGGCTGCTTCATCGCGGACTCCATGAGCGGCCACCGAAGCTCTCGACCAGGTCGCGATGGATCGCCAAGATCACCCGTTTGGACAGGAACCTATTCGGCAAGGCGCCGGTAGGCCTCTGCCCGCTCGCGCTTGGACGCGATGTATGCAAGCCCGGCCTCGATGTCGACCTGCTCCAGCTCAGGCGCCGTCACCACGAGGGTGTTGCCAGCCAGCTCAACTTCGACCTCGGATCCACCTTCAACCCCGAGCAGATCGAGCAGCTCCTTCGAGAGGATCAACCCCCACGAGTTGCCGATCTTGCTGAGCCGTCTTCGCATGACAGCATCATAACCTGGTTATAACCAGAGCTGAAGCGCAGCTCCGGAAACTGGTTCGCGCACCGGTCCTTCAAGACCACGATCCTACTGACCTGCCCAGTCACGGATGGTTACTTGCCGGTGCGCGAACCGGTTAGGGCCACGCTGCTTCCAGAAACCCTCGCGGGGATCCGAGGACATCGATGGAGGCTGCTAGGTTTGCTGTCGGGTGAACCCAGCGAGCTTGTGGATCTCGGCTTCGACGTCAGAGAGCCTGAGCTGCGCGCGGTGGCCGCCTGGGATGTCGCGCGGGCTCACAGCCTATGACGCAGCATATGTAGCCCTGGCGGAACAGATCGGGATGCAACTGGTATCGGATGACACCGAGGTCCTGACGTCGGCAGAAGGGATCGCTCGGCCGCTCATCCCGTCGACCTGAGGAGCAGCGCGAAGGCCTCGCGGTGGTGATAGCGTCCTGCCACCTCCACCAGGAGGGCCGCCATGCTGCCGACCATCTGGCTCGTCGGGACCTCGCTGGCTGGAGCGTGGTTCGCGTTCCTTGCGGCGGTGGATACCCACATCGCCCAAGGGTTCACCAGCGTGTGGCAGAGTGCCTTGGCGATGCTGGTCATCTCCATGGGGACGTTCGCGGCTGGGCCCTTGCTCATATGGGTCTTCCGGCGTGAGCGTCGTTGGCTCATCACAGCAGCAGTGCTGCCGGTCGCGGGCGTCCTCATCGTCTACCTGGTCACGCAACCCTTCGCCTGAATCCACTTGGGCCTGGAGCCTCCAGGACGATCGCGGTTGCTGCGATCAAGTAGTCGGCGTCATCGATGCCACCGTGGCTGTGCCGGAGGCGATGTGCGAGCGTCCCGGCAGTTCTGCTGATCTGCTCGTCGATGGGTGCCCACGCAAGCGAGGAGAAGAAAGCCTCCAAGCCTCCAGCTCGCTCGTTCGGACGCCGGCGAGAAGCTCGAATCGGGTGACCTCGTCGTCCCGGCCGAGAGCCTTGAGGTGCCGTGTCCGCCCCCCCGGGGTTCGGGACCGCGCTCTCGGGTATATCAACCCTGGACAGGGAGGTGGTGAGCATGCGCATGCTCAGGGTGAGGGACGTCATGAGCGCGGACGTGGTCACGGCGCCCCGGGACGCCCGGTTCAAGGACCTGGTCCGCCTCATGGCCGACCGGAAGGTGGGCGGGTTGCCCGTCCTGGACGCGGCCGGTGGCCTGGCCGGCATCGTCACGGGGTCCGACCTGCTGCGCGTGGAGAGTCCAGACCGTCCCACCGGCCGTAAGAAGAGGCTGGGCGAGGACGTCCGGGCCCGGGACCTGATGACCCAGGACGTGGTCACCGCCGACCCGGACCTGCCCCTCCCGGAGGCCGCCCGGCTGATGATCCGGTCCCGGGTGAAGCGCCTCCCCGTGCTGGAGCGCGGGCGGGTGACGGGGATCGTGGCTCGGGAGGACCTCCTGCGGCCCTTCCTCCGGGAGGATCGGGACATCGCCCGGGACGTGGTGTCGCAGATCTCGCACGACCTGTGGCTGGACCCGGACCGCCTCCACCTCTCGGTGCGTGACGGGGTGGTGTCCATGACCGGGGCCGTGGACCGCCGGAGCGACCGGGACCTCCTGGTGGAGCGGACCCACGCCATCGCCGGCGTGGTGGGGGTTCAGGCCAACGTCCTGTACCGGGTGGACGACCGGCGGCTCCGCCCGCCGAGCATCGACCCCTCGCGGATGCGCACCACGTCCCTGCCGGGCGATTTCACCCCCGGCGGCCTCCGGGGCCGGTAGGGCTCCGCCGGCGGGGCGGTAGGGTGGAGGGGTGTTCGGCAACCCCTGGCGCGTGGGGCGCGTGGCCGGCGTGGAGATCCGGGTGGACCCATCGTGGGTCCTCATCGCCCTGCTGATCACGTACAGCCTGTACCTGCGGTTCGTGTTCATCTACCGGGGCATCGACACCGCCACGGCCATCGTGCTGGCGGTGGTGGCCGCCGTCCTGTTCTTCGGGTCGGTGCTTACCCACGAGATGGCCCACTCGCTGATGGCCCGGCGCCGGGGGATCCCGGTGAAGGGCATCACCCTGTTCCTGTTCGGCGGAGCCACCCACGCCAAGGTGGAGTCCCGGGGGCCGTGGGATGAGTTCATCATCAGCGTGGTGGGCCCGCTGACCAGCGTGGTCCTGGCCGGGGTGTTCGGGGCCGTCGGCGTGTTCGGCGACGGGGTTCTCCCCGACGAGGTGGCCGGGATGTTCGGCTACCTGGGGTGGGTGAACCTCCTGCTGGCGGGGTTCAACCTGGTGCCCGGGTTCCCGCTCGACGGGGGGAGGGTCCTCCGCTCCGCCGTGTGGAAGGCTACCGGGAGCCTCCGTAAGGCCACCCGGGTGGCCGGCATCGCCGGGCAGACCGTCGGGTACTCGATGGTGGCCGCCGGGGTGTGGCTGGTGTTCTCGGGCGGCGTGGTGGGGGGAGTGTGGTTCGCGGCCATCGGCTGGTTCCTGGCCCAGGCCGCCGCGGGCTCCTCCCAGCACCTCCGGGTCCAGCGCATGCTGGAGGAGGTGGACGCTGAGGACGTCATGGCCGGCGGCGTGGTGGGCCTTCCCGCGGACCTCTCGCTCCAGCAGGCGGTGGACGACTACTTCATGCGCCACGACCACGGGGCGTTCCCGGTCCGGGACGATGGTCGCACCGTCGGCCTGCTGACCCTCCGAGGGATCAAGCGGGTCCCGAGGGACCGATGGGGCACCACCAGGGTCTCGGAGGTCATGGGTGCCGTGGACGACCAGGTCACGGTGTCGAGCGCCACCCCGATGAGCGCGGTGATCGACAAGCTCGAGGCGTCGGACGTCCACCGGGTGCTGGTCCTGGACGACGGCCAGGTGGTGGGCATCATCACCGCGGCCGACGTGGCCCGGTGGTTCCAGCGGCGGCAGGCCGTGGAGGGTTAGGCCCGGACCCGGGCCACCTCGGCGAAGTCCGAGGGGGAGTGGCAGGCCGAGGCGGGCTGGCCGCTGGCCTCCAGCACCCGGCGGAGGGCCTTGCGGAGGGTCCGGACCTCCTGGTCGGTGAGGTGGCCGGTGAAGTGCTCCTCGATCCCCCGGAGGTGCACCGGGGCGGCGGCGCGGAACCGGTCGCGGCCGCGGTCCGAGATGCAGGCCCAGGTCACCCTGCGATCCTGGGCTGAGGCCTCCCGCTCCACCAGGCCGGCCTCGACCATCCGGTCGATCAGCCGGGTCACCCCGCTCTTGGACAGGAGCAGGGACCGGGAGAGGTCGAGCATCCGCAGGCGCCCGCCGGCGGCCAGGCTGAGCTTGAGGAGGACCTCGTACCAGGACAGGGGGAGGCCGCACTCCCGGTCCATCTCGGCCTCCAGGCGGTCGAACACCACCGAGTGGGCCTGGAGGAAGGTCTCCCAGGCCGCCAGCCGCTCCTGCGCCGCCCCGCTCATGGGGCTCACGATAGCAGGGAAAGGTTGACGGAGCAACGTTCTGTCGTGTATGGTTGCGAGCGCAACCGACTAGAGGAGGAGAGGATGGACACCATGCACGCACCGGGCGGCGCGGAGGTCCGTGTCCCGGAGGCGGGGGCCTGGGTCCTGGACACGGCCCACACCCGGGTGGGGTTCGCGGCCCGGTACATGATGCTGGGCAAGGTCCGTGGCCACTTCGCCACCGTGGACGGCACGGTCCGGGTGGGGGACTCGCCCGAGACGTCGGAGGTCGAGGTGACCATGGATGCGTCAAGCATCGACACGAACATGGAGATGCGGGACGATCACCTCCGGTCGCCGGATTTCCTGGACGTGGAGACGTACCCCACGCTGACCTTCCGCAGCACCGCGGTGGAGAAGACCGGCCCGGCCACGGGGCTGATCACCGGGGACCTGACGATCAAGGCCGTGACAAGGCCGGTGGTCCTGGAGGCCGAGTACCTGGGCATGGCCCCCGGTCCCGACGGCTCGGAGCGGGCCGCGTTCAGCGCCCGGGGAAGGATCGATCGCGAGGAGTGGGGCATCATCTGGAACGTGGCCCTGGAGACCGGTGGATGGCTGGTCGGGCCGACCGTGGACCTGGAGATCGAGGTCATGCTCACCCGCGGTGAAGACGTTCCGCGCGCCGGCGCGTAGCATGGCCGGCATGTCTGGAACCGCCGCGGCGCCGGTCCTGGCCCAGGGGCTGGTCCGCCGGTTCGGCGACGTGGTGGCCGTGGACGGCATCGACCTGGAGGTTCGGGAGGGGGAGGTCTTCGGCTTCCTGGGCCCCAACGGCGCCGGCAAGTCCACCACGGTCCGGATGCTGACCACCCTGCTCCGCCCCACCGACGGGCGGGCGGTGGTGGCCGGTCACGACGTGGTCCACGAGGCCGCCGCGGTCCGCCGCAAGATCGGCGTGGCCCTCCAGGAAGCGGCCATCGACCCGCTGATGACCGGACGGGAGCTCCTGCGCCTGCAGGCCATCCTCCACGGCATCGACAGGCCCGAGTCCAGGAAACGCGAGGAGCGCCTCCTGGACACGGTGGGCCTGACGGCCGCCGCCGACCGGCGGGTGGGCACGTACTCGGGCGGGATGCGCCGCCGCCTGGACCTGGCCCTGGCCCTGATGCACGAGCCGGTGGTGATGTTCCTGGACGAGCCCACCACCGGCCTGGACCCGAACTCCCGGCTGGCCCTGTGGGACGAGGTCCGGGAGCTGAACGCCCGGGGGACCACGGTGTTCCTGACCACCCAGTACATGGAGGAGGCCGACCGCCTGGCCGGGCGGGTGGCCATCATCGACGAGGGCCGGATCGTGGCCCGGGGGACGCCGGCCGAGCTCAAGGCCCGGGTGGGGGAGCCCATCCTGCGGGTCCTGCTCCCCGACGGCGCCGACCCGGCCCGGGCCCGGGAGATCCTGGAAGGGTTCGGCCAGGACGCGGATGGGGACGGCGCCCTGGCCATCCACCTCAAGGGCGGGGCCTCGCGGATGGGCCCGGTCTCGCGGGCCCTGGACGAGGCCGGCGTTCCGGTGGAGGGCCTGGAGCTGCACCAGCCCACCCTGGACGACGTGTTCCACGAGGCCACCGGCCGCCGCCTGGAGGGGGCGGATGAGGACCAGGCCGAGGAGGCGCCGAGGAAGGGACGCCGGCGGGGGAAGGCATGAGCGCCCTCCGCCAGTACGGGGCCCTGTCCCGGCGGTCGATCGTCAACACCATCCGCCAGCCGGCGGCCATCGTTCCGGCCCTGGTCTTCCCGCTGATCTTCCTGGCCCTGACCGCCGCGGCCCTGGACCGCTCCACGGACCTCCCGGGCTTCCCCCGCGTGGACTCGTTCCTCCAGTTCGCCGTGGCCACCACCATCGTCCAGGGGTCCCTGTTCGGGGCCATCGCCGCCGGGGCGGACATGGCCAAGGACATCGAGGGGGGGTTCTTCGAACGCCTGGTGGCCTCGCCGGTGGCCCGGACCTCGATCCTGGTCGGGCGGCTGGCCGGCGCGGCCACGCTGGGGTTCACCCAGGCCTGGATCTACCTGGGGATCACCAGCCTGTTCGGGCTGGAGGTGGAGGGCGGGGCGGTGGCCATGGTCCTGATCTCGCTGGTCTCCGCGGTGGTGGGGGCGGGTATCGGGTCGCTGGCCGTGGCCTTCGGCTTGCGGACGGGCTCCAACGAGGCCGTCCAGGGCGCGTTCCCCCTCCTGTTCGTCCTGCTGTTCTTCTCCAGCGCGTTCTTCCCTCGAACCCTGATGGAGGGATGGTTCGCGGGCGTGGCCGGGGCCAACCCGATCTCCCACCTGATCGAGGGCCTCCGGTCGCTGGTGATCACCGGCCTGGATGCCGGGGAGCTGCTGAACGCGCTGGCCGTGGCCGCCGGGCTCCTGGTCCTGGGGATCGCCGCCGCCGCGGCGGCCCTCCGCGGACGGCTGAAGGCGGCCCACGGATGAGCGCCGTCACCTGGGCCGTGGCCCGCCGCAGCCTCGTGCTGATCCCCCGGCTGCCGTCGACGTTCGTGCCCTCCATGGTCATGCCGATCTTCTTCACCATCGTGTTCAGCGAGGGCTTCCGCGGGCTGGCCAACCTGCCGGGGTTCCCGGCCCGGGAGACCGTGGACTGGTTCGTGCCCATGTCGGCCATCATGGGGGCGGGCTTCGCCGGGATCACGCTGGGGATGGGTGTGGCCCGGGACCTGGAGGGCGGCTTCTACGACCGCCTGCTGTCCAGCCCGGCCCCGCGGCCCTCGCTGATCACCGGGTCGCTGATGGCCGCCGCCGCCCGGAGCCTGCTCCCGTTCGCGCTGGTCATGGTGGTCGGTGTGCTGATGGGGGCCTCGTTCGCCGGAGGGGTGGTGCCCAGCGTGGGACTGCTCCTGGTGGCCGCCACCGGGGTGTCGATGATCACCGCCGGGTGGTCGGTGGCCATCGCCCTGCGCCTGAAGACCCAGCAGTCGGCCCCCCTGATGCAGGTGGGGTTCTTCCTGCTGATGTTCCTGTCCACCCTCCAGATGCCGCTCAACCTGCTGACCGGGTGGCTGCACGACGTGGCCCGGATCAACCCCATGACCCAGGTCCTGGACCTGGCCCGGGCCGGGTTCCTGGACCTGGTCTCGTGGGGGCAGGTGTGGCCCGGCCTTGTGGCCCTGGCCGGCATGCTGGTGGTGCTGGTGGGCTTCGCGGCCCGGTCCCTGCAGAAGGTGATCCCCTAGGGCCTGCCATATGATGCGGGCGGTTCGGCCCCAGGAGGAATCCCCCGGTTGACCAGCCCAGCATCACCGGCCCGCACCGCCCTGCGCCAGGAGTGGCGATGGCTGCTCCAGTTGGCGGCCCTATGCGCGTTCGCCTTTACCCAGCCGGTGCTCGATGTCTTCGGGCGCAGCCCGGAGACGTTCGTGTTCCGAGGGGCTGGGCCTCTGACCCTGGCCGCCTTCGCCATCGTGCTCGCCGTGGTCCCTCCCGTGGCTCTCTTCGCGGTGGCCGTGCCGGCCAGGCTGGCCGGGGCCACGGTCCGGGCCTGGGCTCATGGTGGGACCGTGTGGGTCCTCGTTTCGCTGGTGGCCTTCCAGGTCCTGAAGCGGACCGCTTCGCTGCCGGGAGCGGTCGCCGCGGGCACGGCCGTCGCTGTGGGCGCCGGCGTCACGGTGGCCATCGTCAGGGCCCGGACGCTCCGGCGATGGCTGGAGTTCGCGGCCCTGGCCCAGGTGGCCTTCGTGTTGCTCTTCCTGGTGGCGTCGCCCGCGTCCAAGCTGCTGCGCGCCCCGTCCACGGAGGCCGCGACGGCGACGGGGGTGTCCCGGACGCCCGTGGTCTTCGTGCTGTTCGACGAGCTCCCGCTCCTGACCCTCCTGGACGCCCGAGGGGAGATCGACGCCCGGTCCTTCCCGAGGTTCGCCGAGCTCCGCCGGACCTCCACCTGGTACCGCGACTACACGGTCACGGACCCGGCCACCACCTTCTCCATCCCGACCATCCTGTCCGGGAAGGTGGCCACGGATCGATCGAAGGCTCCGCTCGCTGT
>DASWKD010000082.1:0-3997 GCA_036396815.1 Actinomycetota bacterium
ATGTACAGGATCACGGCCGCGGCGATCGTCACCAGGTCGGCAGCGATGATCGTCCGCCAGGCCCGCTTGAACGCGGGGCCCACCGCGGTGCGAAGCGTCTTCCCGTGCCGGACCTCGTCCTTCAGACGCTCGTAGAACACCACGTATGAGTCGGCGGTGATCCCCAGGGACACCACGATGCCAGCCACGCCGGCCAGGGTCAGGCTGTATCCCACGGTCCTCCCCAGGAACGAGACGATACCCAGGGCCAGCACCGACCAGATGGCCATGCCGAACCAGGTGACGACCCCCAACAGGCGGTAGTAGAAGGCCAGGTACAGGGCCAGGCCGACCAGGCCGGCCACCCCGGCGATCAACCCGAGGCGCAGGGACTCGGCGCCCAGTGTGGGACTGACGGTCCTGACCTCCGAGGGCTCCAGCTCCACGGGCAGGGCTCCGGTCCGAAGGACCAGGGCCAGGTCCTTGGCCTCCCGCTCCTGGAACCCCCCGCTGATCTGGCCCGAGCCGCCGGTGATGGGCTCGTTGATGGTGGGGGCGGACTCCACCCGGCCGTCGAGCACGATGGCCAGCTGCTTGTTCGTGTTCTCCTCGGTGATGGTGGCGAAGGTCTCCCTGCCCTCCCGGGTCAGGGTGAACGACACCACCCATCCGGCGCTGCCCGGGTCCGTGGTGGATGCCGGGTCGTTGAACACGGCCCGGGCGTCGTCCAGGGCCTCGCCCGTCATCAGGATCTCGCTGAGCCTGAACTTGGGGAGGGTGTCATCGGGGGTGCCCGGTCCTGGGGGCGACTCCAGGTAGGTGACCGGGCCCTCCAGCTCGGCGGGCGGGGCATCGGGCGAGGTCAGGGGCGTCTGAGCGTAGGCCGGATCGCTGGAGGCGATGACCTCCTCCACGATCCGGTACTCCAGCCGGGCCGTCTTCCCGATCAGGTCCAGCAGGCGCTGCTGGCGGTCGCCCTGGGTCTGTGCCTTCTCGAACTCCGGGATCTGGACCAGGATGTTGAGGTCCCCCTGGCGCGTGATGTCCGGCTCGGCAACGCCGAACGCGTCCACCCGATCCCGGATCACCTCCAGGGTCTGGTCCAGCACGGCCTCGTCGGTGCCCTCCGGGGCGGTGAGGGTGACCGACACCCCGCCCACCAGGTCCAGGCCCAGCAGGGGCCGGAGATTGAACACCGTGAAGCCGGCCACGGCCAGCCCGGCCAGCAGGAGGACGAACACCACCGACGTCACGTACCGACCGATGCCTCTCACAGCAGCTTCGCTCCGTTGATCTCCAGGTGGAACCGGCAGTCGAGCTCCTCCGCGGCCCGCCGGCACATCACCATGCGGTCCAGGAAGATCTCGAAGTACTCCATCACATGGCTGATCTCGGTGTCGATGGTCAGCTCCAGGGTGATGGTCTTGGCGTCGGAGTCTACACGGAGGAAGGACTGCTCGGCCGCGTAGTTCACCCGGTCGTGGATGTCGAACTCGATGGTGTCCTCCTTGCGGACCCGGGACCGGTGGACGTCCGACTTATCGGCCAGGATCACCGCCGCGGCCACCGGGCCGGCCGCCATCCCGTGCTCCTCCTCGTGGTTGCCCACCGCGCCCATCACGACGGCCAGATCCTGGGGGTCCATCCGTCCCATCAGGACCTGCTGGACCAGGATGGCCCCGGTCTGGCCGTGCACGGTGCGGGATACCAAGTTGCCGATGTCGTGGAGGTACCCGCCGATGGCGGCCAGCGTGGCCGCGTGATCGTCGTAGCCGAGCCGGGACAGGACGTTGCGGGCGATGCTTCCGCTGAGGTTGGCATGGCGGAAGCCGTGCTCGGTGAAGCCCAGCCCGTCCATCACCCGGTCCGCCTGGGCGATGAACGCGGACAGGACGGGGTCCTCCTTGATGTCGTCGAAGGACAGCAGCACCGAGGGAGCCTCGCTCACCGTGCTACGCCTCCTCGCCTGCCCCCCGGTCCAGCTCATCGGCCGTCGTCTTGCTGGCGATGGCTCGCTTCACGAAGCGGATCTGGATCCCGGGGGCGACCTCCAGGGTGACCTCGTCGTCGTCCATCTCGCGTATCGTTCCGAACATGCCGCCGATGGTCACCACGTCGTCGCCGACGGATAGGCTCTGCACCAAGTCCCGCTGCTGGCGCATGCGCCGCTGCTGTGGCCTGATCAGGAGGAAGTAGAAGATGGCCACCATCAGGCCGAGCGAGATCAGGAACGTGGCGTTCCCCCGCGCGGCCTGAGCCACCAGGACGGATGCGATCATGATTGCGTCTCCCATGAAAAACGGCGGCACGGCTGCCGCCGGTCGGACCCTCATGATATGGCTCCCCACCGCCGAACCGCAATGAGAGGGCTGTGATGGTAGGTTACCGACGGGTAGGTTCATGGAAGACCGCGCGCTGATCCCCCGCCTGCGGGGCCGCTTCCACCAGGTGGCGTTCCTGGCCTCGATCCCGGCCGGGGTGTCCCTGGTGGCCCTGGGGCGCACGACCAGCGCCCGCATCGGGAACCTGATCTACGCCCTGAGCGTCTCCGGGCTGTTCGCGGCCAGCGCCGCGTTCCACCGCCTGACGCTCCGAGACCCCAACCGCCCGTGGCTCCAGCGTCTGGACCACTCGATGATCTACGTGCTGATCGCCGGGACCTACACGCCGTTCGCCCTTCGCGCGCTGGACGGCGCGTGGGAGGTGGCCATCCTGTCCGTGGTGTGGGGCGGCGGCGTCCTGGGCGTCACCCTGCGCATGGCGTTCGGGGGCCTCGACGTGCTCAAACAGGTCCTGTACCTGGGGCTGGGCTGGACGGCGGTGGTCGCGCTGCCGGCGGTGAACGGGCGGCTGACCCCTGCTGAGCTGATCCTGATGTTCGCCGGCGGGGCCTTCTACACCGTCGGGGCCCTGCTGTTCGGGCTGAAGAGGCCCGACCCGCGACCCGACGTGTTCGGCTACCACGAGGTGTGGCACGGGTTCGTGATCGCCGCGGTGCTGTGTCACTTCGCCATGATCCTGTCGCTGACCCTCCGCCCTGGCGGCTGAACCCGCCCTCAGGTGACAGACCGGCCCATCCGGTCAGGGCGAGGACTTCCGACGGCAGGCGCCCGCTTCGGCGATCTGGGTTTTCTCGGACGGAGCCCGCAGGGAGCGGGGCCCTGATTCGTTGCTATCAGTAGGACCCCTACCCGGAGGTGATACCCGTGACCCGCATGCTGAAAGCCGGAGTTGGCTGCCTGGCCCTCGCGCTCGCCTCGCTGGGCGCTGCGCCGGTCGCCGCCCAGGAGCTCGCACCCTTCCTGTCCATCGACACGGCGCCGGCCGGAGCGCAGGTCACCGCCGGCGAGCGGTTCGACGGGACCGAGTTCTCCAACACCCGCCCCGCGGCCGAAGGAGCCGTCGGCTCGATACCCGTGTTCTTCGCCGACGACCAGTACGGGTGTGAGTGGATGACCGCCATCAACAGCGGGATCTCGAGATGGATCGGGCTGGTCCAGCGCAATGGAGCCGTGCCCGACGGGCTCCTCGAGTCGCCCTGCGCCCTGTTCCAGAACAAGATCGTGGCGGCCACGGCGGCCGGGGCCGACGCCCTGATCCTGATCAACCTGGCCCCCGGGCACGAGGTGGGCACCGCGGCGGGCACCATCCCCGCCATGATGATCGACCAGGCCGCCGGGAACCGGCTGCGCGCATCGCTGGTCCCCGGGAACCCGCAGGCGGTGAGGGCCACCCTGGGGATGTTCGACGTCGACACCGGGCTGCCCGAGGGCGTGAACGCGCCGACCGCCGTGACCTCGATCGCCGCCGATGTCTCCGGCTCGGCCGTGGCGGTGAGCGGCCAGGCCACGTTCCGCGGCGAGAACCCGGTGATGATCGCCCCGGACGCCGCCGGCGACGGACCGGTCAGCCCGGACGTCGCCGACGACACCGGCGTGGACCTGCTGGGCGCCACCATCCATCAGCCCGACCCGAACACGCCGGAGCTCGTGTTCGAGTTCCAGGTCGCCGGGCTCCC
>DASWKD010000083.1:0-3508 GCA_036396815.1 Actinomycetota bacterium
GTGGGCCGGCCTGGACGATCCCACGGGCGGCCTGGTCGCCCTGGCCTCGGCCCTCGACGCGGCCCTGGCCGAGGATTTTCCCCCCGAGAAGCGGGCCTTCACCCCGCACATGACCGTGGCCCGGTTCAACCCGCCCGTCCCGTTCGCCGAGCACGCCGAGGCCCTCGACCGCACCGAGCTGCGTTCGGAGCCGTTCACGATCGATCGCCTCGTGCTGTACCGGAGCCGCCTGTCGCCCAAAGGCGCCGAGTACGAGGCCCTCCACAGCTTCCCACTGGCCGGCTGACCCTGCCCTGGGTCAGGGTGGAGCTCGGTCTGCCGCCATCAGTGGCGCTCCCGTATGCACCATCCGGTGGTGGGGCCGGCACAGCAGGACCAGGTTCGAGAGCGACGTCGGGCCGCCGTCGGCCCAGTGCACCACGTGGTGGGCGTCGCACCAGGACCTGGGGCGGTCGCACCCCGGGAACGTGCATCCCCGGTCACGAAGGGCAACCGCTCTGCGGAGCGGGCCCGGTACGACGGGCGATCTGCGTCCCACCTCGAGGGGCTCGGATCGCCCTCGGGTGATCACCCGGCTGATTGCCGCGTCGCAGGCCAGCCGCCGGGCGGTCTCCGGCGTGATCGGCCCGACATCGTCCAGCTCGCACCTCGTCCCGGTCCGGCGCTCCAGGGCCTCCAAGTCCACGGTGACGGTCACGTGCGGACGCTCCCCGCCGGCCATGGGCCGGTCGCCCGAATCGAGCCATCGCCGACAGAGCTCTCCGAGCGCGTCGGCTCTCCGCTGGGCCGGCGTGCGGGCATCCTCGGGGTCCCGGGCTCCGTGATCGGCCATCGATCGCAGCGCGGTCATCACCGTCTGCCCTGTTTCCGGGTCGAGGTCCCCATCCACGCGCACCATCCCGTCCAGGGTGGGAGACACGTGGAGCCGGCGGCGATCGAACCGGCGCTCCGCCTCCGCTTCAGCCACGCTGGGATCGACGGCCTGCTGCCAGTACATCACCGCATATCGGAGCTCCCGGACCGGAAGCGTCCGGGCCGCGTCCACCAGCGTGGCTTCCATCTCGCCGAACGCGTCCGGCCGCGCCTCTCGGGCCCGCATCAGCACCGTGGCCGATGCCTCGGGCACATCTCCGTCCGCCAGAGCATCTCGGGTGCGGGGCATCGCGGCGAGCGATCGGGCCACGTGGACCAGCCTCGTGGCCTGCGCGTACCCTATTCGGCACACGGTGGCCAAACCACGCGGACATCGTCAGGTGGCCATGAGCCGTGAACGAACCACGGCGCTCCACCTCGGCCACGCGCCGGGCCCGCTCGGCGGCCAGCGACCGTGAAGCGCGCTCGAGCTCGACCACCACCCCTTCAAGCTCCTGATCCGAGGTCGGGCCCAGATCTTCGTGTCGGAGGGAATCCAGCGCCCGCCGCAGCTCATCCCGTCTATCGAACATATGTTCGCACCATACCCGGGGGGTCTGACATCGACGCCGCCGGCTACTCGACTGGCTCGATGGACCGTACGTTGCGCAGCGTCCGGGTGACCACGGCCCGGGCCTGCCGGTACTCGGCGATCCCGCCCGACATGGCCGTGGCTCGCAGCCGCCAGGCCCGGATCCTGCGGGACCGCCCGTCGTCCACAGCCACGTAGTTCCTGGGACGCTTGCCGAAGGTCCGCACCCGGAGGACCAGTCCCTTCACCTCGCGGTGCGAGCCGAGGTCGGTCAGCCCGGCCACGAACGCGATCATGCCTCCGAATGCGGCGATCAGTCCCACCGCCAGGAAGACCAGCGTCAGGAACCGCAGGAACGAGGCCAGCTCGGGCATGGTGGTCAGGGTCGTGGGCCATCCGATCACCGAGGCGATCCGCAGGGGGAAGAACGACATCGCCATCAGCCCGAATCCGGCCAGCGCGGCCAGCTCCGGGCGAGCCCCCCATCCCGGGGGCCACACCCACGGGTAGCTGATCCGCACCCGCTGCCACCCGTCGGGGCGCGGGGTCCAGGCCGCGTGGTCCTCGTCTGCGCCCATGGGGAAGGCCCGGATCGCCGTGCGAGCCGCGCCGAACGCGGCCGCGTAGGCCATGTGCCGTTCCCAGATCGTGACCGCCGTGGGCGGCAGGTCCTCGAAGGCCGCCTCCCGGATCCACCGCTGCACGCCCAGCCATCGCGACCCCGCGTCCAGGCCGGCCGGCGTGTCGCGCTGGCGCCGGTTGTTCTGGAGCCAGCCCAGGAGGGACAGCTCCACGAAGCCGGCGACCAGGGAGGCCTGCCACTCGCCCACGGCCGGCCACCACAGGAGCGCGGGGATGACGCCGGCCGCGGTGAGCCCGGTCGTCGTGCGCCAGTCCCACAGGTCCCGGGACAGGCCGCGGGCCTGGGCGGCCTGGACCACCTGCCCGCGGAACGTCTTCCACCATCCCTTCGAGATGTCCTTCCGTCCGGTGGTCAGGGCGGCGGCGGGGACCACGCCGTCCACGGCTCGCTGGCGGAGCAGGATGAGCACCTGGCGTTCGAACCCCAGGAGGCCGCCCTTCGGCTCGCCCTTGACCCGGACCGCGTAGTCCTCGTTCCCGGTCTCGACGATCTCCACGGCGCCCCGGGCGGCCAGGTCGAAGAGGGTGGCGGTGACGGACTCGCGGGGCACGTCGAACCCGCCGGCCAGCATGGCGGCCAGGGCGGGAGGCTCGGGGCCCAGGTCCTGGGTGGGCTGGCCCGACTTCGGGCGCCGTGGCTGGTTGATCACCCGGGCCCCGCCGATCATCCCCAGCCACAGCAGGGTGGTGCCGCCGGCCGCCGCCAGGAACGGCACGCTGATGTCCGGGGTCCCCAGGCCGAACGGGAGGGGCTGGCCGCCGATCGTGCGGCGGGTCACCCAGAAGCTCAGGCCTCCTCCGATGGCCACCACCACCACCAGGAGGGCGACGCGTGGGTTGCTGACCTGGATGCGCACGGCGGCCGGAAATCTACCACGGTGATTGACCTCGAACGTATGTTCGGGTAGCGTGAGGCCCGCTGAGATGCCAAACTACAACGGCGGAACTACGCGCGTGGGGTTCGTGTCAGACCCTCCTGCTAGGGTCGGCGGGTCCGCACACGAGGAGGTTCGGAACGTGGAACAGCGCGAGCAGATGCTCGAGGTCACCCTGCAGCAGATCGAGAAGGCCCACGGCAAGGGTGCCGTCATGCGCCTGGGCGAGCACCCCATGGGGTACGGGATCGCCGTGACCCCCACCGGGTCGCTGGCCCTGGACGTGGCCCTGGGCATCGGGGGGATCCCCCGGGGCCGGGTGGTCGAGGTGTACGGGCCGGAGGGGTCGGGCAAGACCACGGTCTGCCTGCACATCATCGCCGAGGCCCAGAAGAAGGGCGGCATCGCCGCGTTCATCGACGCCGAGCACGCCCTGGACCCCACCTACGCCCGGACGTTGGGCGTGAACATCGAGGAGCTGCTGGTGTCGCAGCCCGACTCCGGGGAGCAGGCCCTGGAGATCGCCGACATGCTGGTCCGGTCGGGG
>DASWKD010000084.1:0-8661 GCA_036396815.1 Actinomycetota bacterium
GGGGCTGGCCGACCCCAGCACGAGGTCGTGGTCCCACAGCACGACGACGGTTTCTCCGGCCAGCCATCCGCAGCCGGACGCCGTGGTCCCGGAGCCGGCGTCGCCGCTCGTTGGATCGAGCGCCAGCGACTGGGCCCGGGCCGGGGGGACCGGGATCGCCATCAGGGCCATCCCGATCCCCAGGACCAGGAGCCTGCGGACGAACGCTCGGGTCATCACATCTCCTCGTCCCGGTCCCGTGTCGCGCTATGGTCGGTTCCAGGTCACCCCGAAGCTGTCGTCCAGGGTGTCGGTGCCTCCGTCGTACGTGAAGGTGACGGGTGTATCGGGGATGAACGTCCCGTTGGCGCATCGGACCGAGAGCGTCACGTCCAGGCTGTCGCCGGCCACCGTTCCGATGCCGCGGGCCGTGGCGATCCCGCCCCCGCATCCCGAGGCGAAGTCGTCGAACAGCCGGACCTGGCGGGTGGTGCCGCCCCCGCCGAAGGACAGGTTCTGGTTGCTGCCGTCGGTGTCGATCGACTTCCAGGCCCCGTGGAAGGGGTCGGGTGGGGCCGCTCCCGCCGAGGGGCCCAGGGCCACCGACAGGGCCAGCAGCCCGGCCACGGTCGCTGCAGCGCGTGCCTTGATCATGTTCCCTCCTATCGCCCCCGGGTGGGGCACCGATCCCCAAAGCCTACAGAAAAGGGCTTATGGGTGGAAGGTGAACGGAGTGATCCGGGTCGTGCCGGGATGCCCATGATGCGCCTTGCTCCCCTCCAGGCGCTCACACGATCGGTTTCTCCTGGCCGGCCCGGGACAGGCCCCAGGCCAGGGAAAGGGCGAACAGCCAGTCCACGCCGGCGAAGATCCACCACGGCCAGGCCGCCGCGCTATCGGGGAGGCCGAACGCCGCGTTCAGGGTGAACACGGAGGCCATGGCCGCGGCCATCAGGGCGAAGGCCCAGGACCACCACCAGAGCGTGTCGATCCGGTGAGCGACCATGACCATGACCAGGGCCAGCACGAACCCCTGGATCCCCACGATCCGGAGCCACGCGTACTCGCGGTAGTCGGGCTGGTCGAACAGGCCGTGGAGCAGCAGTCCCGGCAGGAGGACCAGGGCGACCCCGGCCGCCGCCCACACCAGGGCCTGGAGGTACAGGATCCTCTTCAGCATGGCCATGGGCCCTATCTTGACCCACGGGAGGCCCGAAATCCCGCGGTGGGCCCTCGGGCCCAGCGGATACAATGGTCCGTCTCCCGGAGCCCGCGCTCCACCACCCTGAGAGGACGAGGATGATCGACGGACCCAGGATCGCCGTGATCGGGCTGGACTGCGCCACGCCCCTCATGCTGTTCGACCGGATGGCGGACGAGGTCCCCAACATCTCCAAGCTCCTCCAGGACAGCATGTGGGGGGAGCTGGAGAGCATCACCCCGCCCATCACCGTGCCGGCCTGGGCCTGCGCCATGACCGGCAAGACGCCGGGACAGCTGGGCATCTACGGGTTCCGCAACCGCAAGGACTCCACCTACGACGGGTTGTCCATCGCCACCAGCCAGGCCGTCCGCGAGCCCGCCGTGTGGGACCTGCTGGGCGCGGCCGGCAAGAAGTCCCTGCTGATCGGCGTGCCGCCCGCTTACCCCGTGAAGCCGGTGGAGGGCTGGCGGGTGTCGTGCTTCCTGACCCCGCCTTCGGCCACGTCCTACACCTGGCCGCAGGAGCTGGCCGCGGAGGTGGAGGAGGAAGTTGGGGAGTACATCTTCGACATCCCGAACTTCCGCCGGCAGGGTCAGGACTTCGTCCTGGAGCAGACCCACGAGATGACGAAGCGCCGCTTCCGGGTGGCCCGCAGGCTGGTCCGGACCAAGCCCTGGGACTTCTTCATGATGGTCGAGATGGGGATGGACCGCCTCCATCACGTGTTCTGGTCGTACTGCGATCCCGACCACCCGAAGTACGAGCCGGGCAACCGCTTCGAGACCGCGTTCCGCGACTACTACCGGATGCTGGACGCCGAGGTCGGCGCGCTGCTGGAGGTCCTGCCCCGGGACGCCGCGGTGGTCCTGATGTCGGACCACGGGGCCCGGGCCATGAGCGGCGGGGTGGCGTTCAACGACTGGCTGATGGGCGAGGGGTACCTGTCGATGAGCGAGCGCCTGGAGGGCCCCACGCCCATCGCCTCGGCGCCGATCGACTGGACCAACACCGTGGCCTGGGGAGACGGGGGCTACTACGGGCGCCTGTTCCTCAACGTGAAGGGACGCGAGCCACAGGGCGTGATCGAGCCGGCCGACTACCAGAAGGTCCGCGACGAGATCGCCGGCAAGCTCCGGGCCATGACCGGGCCCGACGGCCGGCCGCTGGGCACCGTGGTCCACCAGCCCGAGGATGTGTACACCGAGGTCCGGGGCGTGGCCCCCGACCTGATCGTGTACTTCGGGGACCTGGAATGGCGATCGGTGGGCACCGTGGGCCTGGGCGAGGTGTTCACCACGGAGAACGACACGGGCCCCGACGGGGCCAACCACGACAAGCGAGGGGTGTTCGCCATGTCCGGCCTGCCCGGCATCGAAGCAGGACGGACCGAGGGCCTGCGCCTGATCGACGCCGGACCGACATTCATGGAGCTGTACGGCCTTCCCATCCCGGAAGGCGTGCAGGGAAGGAGCATGCTGTGACCGACACGTCCGCGTGGGTGACCACGAGCAAGCACTTCGGGCAGGGCCCCGCCGACGGCGGGTTCGCGGTTTGGTTCACCGGGCTCTCGGGCTCGGGGAAGTCCACCCTGGCCGAGCTCCTGGCCGCCGAGCTGGAGGCCCGCGACATCCGGTGGGAGCTCCTGGATGGCGACGTGGTGCGCCTCAACCTGTCCAAGGGCCTGGGGTTCTCCAAGGAGGACCGGGACACGAACATCCTGCGGATCGGGTGGGTGGCCGAGCGCCTGGCCTACCACGGCGCGGCGGTGCTCGTGTCCGCCATCTCGCCGTACCGCGAGGTCCGCGACCAGGTCCGGAAGCAGATCCCCCGGTTCGTGGAGGTGTTCGTGGACTGCCCTGTCGAGGTGTGCGCCGAGCGGGACGTGAAGGGCCTGTACGAGAAGGCCTTCGCCGGCGAGATCACCGGGTTCACCGGGGTGGACGACCCCTACGAGCCCCCGGCCGACGCCGAGGTCACGGTGGAGACGCATAGGGCCTCCCCGGAGGAGTGCCTGGGCACGATCCTGACCGCCCTGGCCGAGCAAGGCCTGATCGAGGACGCGGCCCGCAAGGCCTAGTGCCGGGCGATCCGCTCGGCGAACACCACCAGGCGCCGGGCCGCGGAGAACCGCGGCGTGCACGTGGTCAGGACCATGGTGGGCTTCCTGGTGGGTTCCAGGACCTCGATGGCCGATGGCAGGACCTCCTTGGACCCGGTGACCTCGTACGTGAAGGTGCCCCGGCGGGTGACCACCTCCATCAGGTCGCCGGGCCGGACCTTGTTGAGGTCCCAGAACGGCGCGCCGTACGTGGTGCGGTGCCCGGCGATGCCCACCGTGCCCCGGTCCTCCCACCAGTAGTCGGTCTTGTCGTAGTGCCCCGGGCCCTTCTTCAGGCTGAGCACGTCGGTGCCCTCCACCACCATCACGTCCACCTCGATCCGGGGGATGCGCAGGATGGCGATGGCGTCGCCCCGCAGGCTGACCAGCTCCGTGGGCCCCTGGGGCCGGTTGAACTCCTCCCGGAGGCCCTGCTGGGCCCGGTCGGTGTAGATCCCGGTGCCCCACAGGAGCCAGGCGATGTAGGCCAGGACCACGAAGCCCAGGACCAGCAGGGTGGTCCCGGTGGCCCGCAGGATCCGGCGTGGGAGGCTGCGCATCGTCCCATTATCGGTGAGCCTGCCGGTACTGTGGAGCGGTGAGCGAGAAGGCCAGCTGGCGGCTGGAGGAGGGCGACCAGATCGTCCCCGGCCGGGTGGCGGTCAAGCGCCTGGGTGGCGGCAAGCTGTACGAGGTCTACCTGGCGTGGGACGACGCCCTGTACCACCTGGCCGTGGCCAAGATCCTCCGTCCCGATCACGCCGGGCACGAGCGCTCCCTGCGGGCCATCCGCCGCGAGGCGGACCTCCTGGCCCGGCTGGCCCACCCGGTGATCGTCCGAACCTTCGGCGGCGTCCTGGACGGTCCCCGTCCCCACCTGGTCCTGGAGCACCTGGAGGGGCCCACGCTGTCCCGTCTCCTCCGACGGTACGGGCCCCTGCCCTACGAGCAGGTCCTGCCCATGGCCCTCAGCCTGGCCTCGGCCCTCCGGTACATCTCGATCTCGGGCTACGTCCACCTGGACGTCAAGCCCTCGAACCTGGTCATGGGGGCCCCACCGCGGCTGATCGATCTCAGCGTGGCCCGGTCGATCGAGGGCGCGGCCACGCTGACCACGGCCGTGGGCACCCGGAGGTACATGTCCCCCGAGCAGTGTGAGCCGGGCCGGCGGGGGCCGATCGGGCCGCCGGCCGACGTGTGGGCGGTGGGGATGGTGATGTACCAGGCCCTGACCGGCGAGCTGCCGTTCGGCGACCCGGAGGGCGTGGAGCACCCCCAGCTCGATGCGGAGCCCAGGGCCCTGGACGCCGAGGTGCCCCCGGTGGTGGCCGAGGTGATCATGCGGTGCCTGGCCCCCGACCCGCTGGCCCGTCCCCCGGCCCTGGCCCTGGCCCGGGACCTGGAGCCCCTGGTGGCGGCGACCCCTCGCGCCCCGATCGGCCGCAAGCGTCCCCGCATCCGCTGAGGGTCCGGAGCCAGGTGCTACCCTGACCGCGAGGAGAGGAGGGCACGTGGAGATCGAGATTGGCCAGGGGAAGACCGCCCGCCGGGCCTACGGGTTCGACGAGGTGGCCATCGTTCCGTCGCGGAGGACCCGCGACCCCGACGACGTGGACATCTCCTGGGAGATCGACGCGTACCGCTTCGACCTGCCGCTGATGGCCTCGGCCATGGACGCCGTGGTCTCGCCCGCTTCCGCCGCCGAGGTCGGACGGCTGGGCGGGCTCCCCGTCCTGAACCTGGAGGGCCTCCAGACCCGGTACGAGGACCCCGACCCGATCTTCGAGGAGATCGCCGGCCTCCCCGACGACAAGGCCACCCGCCGGATGCAGGAGCTGTACAAGGAGCCCATCAAGGAGGAGCTCATCGGCCGGCGGATCCGGGAGCTCAAGGAGGCGGGGATCACCGCCGCGGCCTCGCTGACCCCCCAGCGGACCCGGCAGTACGCCTCGCTGGTCCTGGAGGCCGAGCTCGACGTCCTGGTGATCCAGGGCACCGTGGTCTCCGCCGAGCATGTGTCCACCCGATCGGAGCCCTTGAACCTCAAGGAGTTCATCGCCCGGTTCGACTTGCCGGTGATCGTGGGCGGGTGCGCCTCGTACTCCACGGCCCTGCACCTGATGCGGACCGGCGCGGTGGGCGTGCTGGTCGGCGTGGGCCCGGGGGCGGCGTGCACCAGCCGGGGCGTCCTGGGGATCGGGGTCCCCCAGGCCACGGCCATCGCCGACGCGGCGGCCGCCCGGATGCAGCACCTCCACGAGACCGGGCGGTACGCGCACGTCATCGCCGACGGCGGGATGCGCACCGGCGGGGACATCGCCAAGGCCATCGCCTGCGGCGCCGACTCGGTGATGATCGGCTCCCCGCTGGCCAAGGCGTACGAAGCTCCCGGCCGGGGCTACCACTGGGGCATGGCCACGTTCCATCCCGACCTCCCCCGGGGGGCCCGGGTCAGGACCAGGCAGATCGGCTCGCTGGCCGAGATCCTGACCGGTCCGGCCCATGAGAACGACGGCACCCTGAACCTGTTCGGCGCCCTGCGGATGTCCATGGCCACCACCGGCTACGCCAACATCAAGGAGTTCCAGAAGGCCGAGGTCATCGTGGCCCCCGCCATCCGGACCGAAGGCAAGGACCTCCAGCGCCAGCAGGGCCTGGGCATGGCCTGACCGGAAGCCCACGTTAAGCCCGCCCGAAGGGTCCGGTTTATCCTGAGGCCATGAGGATGTGGAGTGGGATCGTGCTCCTGGTGCTGGTGGCGGCCTGCCAGCAGCGGCCGGGGGCCGTCCAGTCACCGCCGGCCGGCCCCTCACCCACGGCTGCGACCTCGCCCACGGAGGAGCCGGAGCCCGAGCCCGACGAGGCCTCCTACGTCGTCTTCCCGGAGATCGGAGAGATCGAGGTGGCCGCGGCGTGCCAGCTCCAGGGGCCGGACGGCCCCGTGTACCGGGCCGAGCTGGAGAACGGGGGCAGCCTCCAGCTCAGGAAGCTCCCCGATGGGGTCCTGCACGCCTCGGCCCAGCCCTCGCCGGAGGCCGACCCGGTGGGGACCAACGTCCCCTCGGATACGAGCTTCACCGATGACGGCGGCTGGCTCAGCGGCACCTCGCTGATGTGGCTGCCCGAGAGCGACCTGTACATCTCCGTCGAGTACCACGTGCGGTGGGACGACTCGATCCCGGAGTGCGCGATATGACGCGGCCTCGGTGGGTGGCCGCGGCCGTGGCTGTCGGCCTGGCCCTGCCGCCGGCCCTGCCCGCCGCCGGAGGAGGAGACGAGGTTGCCTTCCCGGACGGCATATGGGTGGGTCAGCCGGCCATCTGGAAGGGGACCGTGGACGAAGGCTTCGTGTTCGCCGAGGCCCTGGCCAACGTGGACTTCGACCTCACCGTGGAGGACGGCGAGGTCACCGACGGGAGCATGAAGATCAAGGGGAACGTGGCATCGGTGGTGGAGGGGGATCCTCAGGTGTCGGTGGCCGGGACCGTGAAAGGGAGCTACACGCTGGGGGGTACGGGCTCAGTGATCACGGTGAGCGGAACGGTGAGCTTCGACCTGGTGGCCGAGGCCGCGGGGATCGGCTCGTTCCCCCTCTCGTTCTCCGCCTCCGGCGGGGGAGGGCGGTTCAAGCCCAGCTTCGCCTCGTGCAACAAGGTCACCGGCGACCTGGCCACCGAGCACGAGAAGGACGTGCAGGCCCAGGGGATCAACGCCAGCCTGGAGGCCGCGTTCGTGGCCTTCCGGATCGCCGCGCCGGAGGAGGCCGAGGAGGTCCTGGCCGAGTACGAGGCGGTGGTCAACCTGATCATCGACCTCCCCAAGAACCCCGCCCCGGCCGACCTGCTGGCGGTGGCGTCCAAGATCGACGCGCTGAACGCCAAGTCACTGGGCCTGGTGGCCTGCGAGATCGCCCCGAAGGGCTTCCAGAAGGGTCTCCAGGACACTCTGCTGAGCGCCCTGTTCCAGGACGTCCTGGAGGGCATCTTCGCCAACGCCGACCAGTACTCGGCCCAGGATCTGCTGTCCCTCCTGGGGGTCGGCGTCCGCGTGGGCGCCGTGGGCCTGAACGTCCCCGGGAGCAAGGCCCTCAAGGACGTGGCCGAGTCGCTGTTCACCCAGTTCGAGGCGGCCCTGTCGCAGAAGGTGGACGCGGCGAACGCCGCGGGGGACAAGCAGACGATCCTCGACATCCTGGTGGCCGCGCAGCAGTACGGGATGGACGCCCTGGCCGACCACGCCCAGGGCGCGCTGGCCGAGGTGCAGCCGTGATCAGAGCACTCGTGGCCGTGACGCTGGCCCTCACCGCCTGCACCGGAGGCGGGGACGGCAACGGCGGAGGTGGCGACGACGCCGTCGGCAGCCCCATAGACGCTCCGGGTGCGGGGACCGTTGAGCTGGTGGCTCCGCCGCCCACCGGCGCCGGGGAGGTCCCCACGTTCGAATGGCGGCCGGTCGAGGGCGCGGCGAACTACCAGGTCGTCGTTCAGGACGGCCAGGGCAACGCGGTGTGGTCCTGGCAGGGCGAGGCCACTTCGGTGGCCCTGGGCGGGGTCCCCGACCGTCCGGCCGCGGCGGAGGGGCCGGTGCTGAGCGCGGGCTCGTCGTGGAGCGTCGCCGCCCTCGACGCCCAGGGCCATGTGGTGGCGGTCAGCGTGCTGCGCCCGGTCTCGCCATGAGCGACCGGCCGTCGGGTGTTACAGTTCGAAGGGATGGCCTCGAGTCCCGAAACTCCCGATCCCCGTCCCGTCTTCGTCGTCGACTTCGGGGCGCAGTACGCGCAGCTGATCGCCCGGCGGGTCCGGGAGTGCCACGTGTACTCGGAGATCGTGCCGTTCGACGTGTCTCCAGCCGAGCTGGCCTCTCGCCGCCCTGCCGCAGTGATCCTGTCCGGCGGCCCCTCGTCCGTGTACGAGTCAGGAGCGCCGGCCCTCGACCCCGGCCTCCTGGACCTCGGGGTGCCGGTCCTGGGCATCTGCTACGGCCAGCAGGTCATGGCCCAGTCGCTGGGCGGCGAGGTGGCCGCCACCGGCGGGCGCGAGTACGGCAAGACGGATCTCGACGTCACCGACCCCGGGCTCCTGCTCCGGTCCCTGCCGGCCCACCAGACCGTGTGGATGAGCCACGGCGACAGCGTGACCGGGGCCCCGGCCGGCTTCCGGGTCACCGCCCGGACCCAGGGGAGCCCGGTAGCGGCCATGGAGGATCCCGAGCGCGGCTACTACGCGGTCCAGTTCCATCCCGAGGTGGCCCACACCCCGCACGGCCAGGACATCCTGAAGCGCTTCCTGTACGAGGCCTGCGGGCTGCTGCCGGACTGGACCCCGGTCAACGTCATCGAACGCGCCGTTGAGCGGGTCCGGGAGCAGGTCGGCCTGGGCCA
>DASWKD010000085.1:0-8171 GCA_036396815.1 Actinomycetota bacterium
CCTGGCCCCGTTCGCCTCCGCCCGCCTGGAGTACTGGGGCCGGGTGCTGGAGGCCACGGCGGAGGCGCACCGGTTCTCCCTCGACACCCCCTGGCGGAAGCTATCCCAGGCGGCCAGGGACGTGATCCTGTTCGGGTCGGACCGAGAGATCTACGTCCGGTACCGGAACCGATACGGGCGTCAGCGCGCCTACTGGACCACCTACGAGGGCGTGATCCCCAACCAGGAGCGCCGTCACACGGAGACGGACTCCGAGTTCGCGCGGTCCCGGATCGAGCAGTACATGCGCGAGGTCCCCTGCCGGACGTGCAAGGGCCAGCGCCTCCGCCCTGAGTCCCTGGCCGTCACCGTAGGCGAGGTCAACAGCGCCGAGCTGACCGCGATGTCGGTCCAGGGGACGCTGACCTTCCTCGAGGCCCTGGAGGGCAAGCTCGACGACCGGGAGCGGACCATCGCCGAGCGCCTCCTCAAGGAGATCCGGTCCCGGCTGGGCTTCCTGGTGGACGTGGGCCTGGACTACCTGACCCTGGACCGCGCCGCGGGCACCCTGGCCGGCGGCGAGGCCCAGCGGATCCGGCTGGCCACCCAGATCGGGTCCGGGCTGGTCGGCGTGCTGTACATCCTGGACGAGCCCTCCATCGGCCTCCATCAGCGGGACAACCAGCGCCTGATCGACACCCTGCTCCGCCTCCGGGACCTGGGCAACACGCTGATCGTGGTGGAGCACGACGAGGCCACCATCCGCACCGCGGACTGGATCGTGGACATCGGCCCGGGGGCGGGGGAGAAGGGCGGCGAGATCGTGTACGCCGGCCCGGTGCCCGGCATCGAGGACGACCCGGGGTCGATCACCGGGGCCTACCTCGGCGGGCGGACCGAGATCCCGCTCCCCGAGGTCCGGCGCCGGCCGAACGGCGCCGCCCTCGAGGTCCGGGGTGCCGCCGAGCACAACCTGAAGAAGGTCGACGTGGCCTTCCCCCTCGGCATGCTCATCTGCGTGACCGGGGTCAGCGGCTCCGGGAAGTCCACGCTGGTCCAGGACGTGCTGTCGCGAGCCCTGCACTCCAAGCTGCACGGCTCCCGGCTGGTCCCCGGCAAGCACCGGCGCCTGGTGGGCTGGGAGCAGCTCGACAAGCTGGTGGTGGTGGACCAGTCGCCGATCGGGCGGACGCCGCGGTCCAACCCGGCCACGTACACCGGGGTGTTCGACCACATCCGCAAGCTGTTCTCCCAGACCCCCGAGGCCCGGGTCCGCGGGTACAAGCCGGGCCGGTTCTCGTTCAACGTCCGCGGCGGCCGGTGCGAGGCGTGCGCCGGCGACGGCCAGATCAAGATCGAGATGCACTTCCTGCCCGACGTCTACGTGACCTGCGAGGTGTGCAAGGGCGCCCGGTACAACCGGGAGACGCTGATGGTCACGTACAAGGGCCGGACCATCGCCCAGGTCCTGGGGATGAGCGTGGACGAGGGCCTGGAGTTCTTCCGCAACATCCCGGTCATCGCCCGCCACCTCCAGACGCTGTCGGACGTGGGCCTGGGGTACATCAAGCTGGGCCAGCCCGCGCCGACGCTGTCCGGGGGCGAGGCCCAGCGCGTGAAGCTGGCCTCCGAGCTGTCCCGCCGGGCCACCGGCCGCACGTTCTACGTTCTGGACGAGCCCACCACCGGTCTGCACTTCGACGACATCCGCAAGCTCCTCCAGGTCCTCCAGCGCCTGGTAGACGCGGGGAACACCGTGGTGGTCATCGAGCACAACCTGGACGTGGTCAAGACCGCCGACTGGCTGATCGACCTCGGTCCCGAGGGGGGCGACGGCGGGGGCGAAGTCGTGGCCGCCGGGCCGCCGGAGCAGGTGGCCCGGGACCGCCGCTCGCACACCGGGCGGTTCCTGGCTCCGGTCCTCGGCCCCCCGGCCCGCCGGGCGGCCGGGGCCTGAAGTAGAGGATCGGGCCCCTCGCGTGATAGAACACGTCCCGTCGTGTCCCGGAAGCTGATCCCGATCGTCTCGATGGCCCTCGTGGCCACGGCCTGCGCCGGCCAGCGCTTCTCGGTGACCCCCGGTGGGGTGGCCGAGGACGCCTTCCTGACCCAGGTCGTGGAGCGGGCCGAGCTGACCGGCCTGGGGCTGTCCCTGGCCGCCGACGCCGACGGCAACCCACACCTGTCCTACCTGTCGCTGGCCCCCGAGGACCCGGCCGCCGCGGCGCCGGTCCCCGGCGAGCCGCTGCTGCCGGCCGTGAAGCACGCCCACTACGTTGGCTCGGCCTGGACCCGGAGCGCCGTAGCCGAGGAGGTCGAGGTCGGGGATGCAGACGAGACAGCCATCGCCGTGGGCCCCGACGGCACCCACCACGTGGCCTGGACCCAGGAAGGGACGCTGTTCTACTCGTCGAACGCCGGGGGCGAGTTCTCGGAGCCCGAGAAGGTCGCCGCCGGGGGCGTGGTGGGGATCTCCGCCACCACCGACGGCGACGGCGCGCCGTGGCTCGCCTTCTACATATCGGGAGCGATGTTCTGCCGAATCTTCCCCGACGGGGAACCGTGTGGCACGGATCTGGTCCGCGTGGCCACCCTCGAAGGCGGCGGGTGGGAGACCGAGACGGCGGCCGAGGCTTCCATCCCGGCCCTCGAGGCCAGCGGGGCGGTGGTGGCCGGCACGGGTATCGGCGTGACCCCCGACGGGCCCGTGGTGGCCTATGGCAACGAGGGCCGGACGCTGCTGGCCCGGGACACCGGCGACCTGTGGGAGTCGGAGACGATCGACCGCGGGGGCTTCGGGGTCTCCCTGGCCACCGACGGTGACGGCAACCCGCACCTCGCGTACCAGACCCAGAAAGGAGCCGTCCGCCACGCTCATTCGATCGACGGCGCGGCCTGGGAGCCTTCCGACGTGGGCGAGGGGCATACCGACGGCCGGACCTCGATCGCCCTGGACGGCGAGGGTGTGCACTACGTCGCGTTCCAGACCACCGAGGGCGTCGAGCTGGCCTCCAACGAAGGTGGCCAGTTCGCGTCCCTCGACGTCCCGGGGACCGAGGGTGGCGCCTGGCCGAAGGTGGTGGCCGGGCCGGAGGGCATGATCGCCATGTCCTGGTTCGGGCCCAAGGCGTCCGGCGTGTACCTATCGGCCCGGGGGCTGGAGGAGCCGTTCCTGGCCGCCCCTCCAGGCGGTGGGCAGCCCACGGGCGAGCCCACCGGCCAGCCCACGGACGGCGGCCCCCCACCCTGCGAGCCCTCGGGCACCGAGCTGTCCGTGGTCGCGGCGAACATCGCCTTCGATACGGACTGCCTGGCGGCGCCCGCCGACACCGCGTTCACCATCGCCTTCGACAACCAGGACACGCAGCCGCACAACGTCGGCATCTACGATCAGCAGGGCGGGCAGGCCCTGTTCACGGGCGAGACCTTCCAGGGACCCGACAGCCGCACGTACGAGGTCGATCCACTCGCCGCCGGCCAGTACTACTTCCAGTGCGACGTCCACCCGACCATGAACGGAGCCTTCGTCTCCGCCTGAACCGGCCGTAGGATGGATGCCATGGGTATCCAGCGTCCGGACGGCTCCACGATCCCCGACACGCCCGGCGCGTACCTGTTCCGGGACGCCGATGGGCGGGTGGTCTACGTGGGCAAGGCCGGGTCCCTGCGCAAGCGGCTGGCCTCGTACTGGTCCCGGCCCCTGCACCCCCGGACCGAGGCCATGATGGACCAAGCCGACCGGGTGGAGTGGATCGTGGCCTCCGGCGAGGTCGACGCCCTGATGCTGGAGTACAACCTGATCCAGGAGCACCGGCCCCGGTTCAACGTCCGGTACCGCGACGACAAGTCCTACCCCTACCTGGCGGTCACGGTGGGCGAGCGGTGGCCCCGGGCCCGGGTTCTCCGCGGCCGGAAGCGCAAGGGCGTCCGGTACTTCGGCCCCTTCGGCCACGCCTACGCCATCCGCGAGACCCTCGACGCCCTGACCCGCATCTTCCCCGTCCGGACCTGCTCCGACGGCTTCTTCAACCAGCGTCGGCGGGCCAAGCGGCCCTGCCTGTACTACGACATCGGGCGGTGCGCCGGGCCGTGCGTCCCCGAGAAGACCGGCGTCACCGACGAGGGCTACCGGAAGACCGTGGACGACCTGATCGCGTTCATGGCCGGCAACCAGCAGCCGTTCATCAAGGGCCTGGAGCGCGACATGACCGCCGCCGCCCAGTCCCAGGAGTACGAGGTGGCTGCCCGCAACCGGGACCGGCTGGCCGCGGCCCGCAAGGCCCTGGAGTCGCAGGAGATGGTCCTCCCCCGGACCGAGAGCCTGGACGTGGTGGCCATGGCCGAGGACGATCTGGAGGCCGCGTTCCAGGTGTTCTTCGTCCGCAGGGGCCGGGTCACCGGGCGCAAGGGCTGGGTGGTGGACCGGGTCGAGGACCTGGACACGCCGCATCTGGTGTCCTCGTTCCTCCGCGAGCTGTACATGGACCGCGACGAGGTCCCCCCACGGGTCCTGGTCCCCGCCTGGCCGGTGGACGCGAAGGTCCTGGAGGCCTGGCTGGGGGAGCGCCGCGGCGGGAAGGTCCGCGTCGCCGTCCCGGCCCGGGGGGAGAAGCGCCGACTGCTGGGCGTGGTGACCATGAACGCCAAGGAGTCCTTCGTCCGCCACAAGATGAAGCGGGCCACGGACTTCGCGGCCCGGTCCCGGGCTCTCAGCGAGCTGGGCTCGGCGCTCGGCCTGGCCGACCCGCCGCTCCGGATCGAGGCCTTCGACATCTCCAACATCGGACCGGAGTCCACGGTGGGCTCGATGGTCGTGTTCGAGGACGGCCTGCCGAAGCGCTCCGACTACCGGCGGTTCGAGGTCAAGGGCGTGCCCGGACAGGACGACTTCGCCAGCATGGAAGAGGTCCTCCGCCGCCGGTTCACCCGGTACCTGAAGGAGCGCGACGAGCCCGTGCGCCGCCGAAGGTTCTCGTACCCGCCGTCGCTGGCCGTGGTGGACGGCGGGCGCGGACAGCTCAACGTGGCCGTCCGGGTCCTGGAGGCCCTGGGCCTGGACGTCCCGGTGGTTGGCCTGGCCAAGCGCCTGGAGGAGGTGTACCTCCCCGGCCAGCCGGATCCCCTGCTCCTGCCCCGCGGCTCCGAGGCCCTGTACGTGCTCCAGCACGTCCGCGACGAGGCCCACCGGTTCGCCCTGGACTACCACCGGAAGAAGCGGGAGCGCCGCGCCCTGGCCTCCCCGCTGGACGACATCCCCGGCGTGGGGCCGGCCCGGAAGCGGGCCCTCCTGAGACGGTTCGGCTCGCTGGCCCGGCTGTCGCGGGCCACGACGGAGGAGATCGCCGAGACGCCGGGCGTGGGGCCGTCGCTGGCCGGAGAGATCAAGGCCCGGCTGACCCAGGCCAGGTCGGCGTGACCGCCCGGACCACCCCCGAGCCGGAGCCCGCCGCCCCCGACTTCACGCTGATCACGGGGTTGTCCGGAGCCGGGCGATCCGAAGCTGCCAAGTGTCTGGAGGACCTGGGGTACTTCGTGGTCGACAACCTCCCGCCGTCCCTGATCGGGAAGATGGCCGAGCTGGTGGCCACGGCCGGGGAGCCGCGCAAGGTGGCCATCGTGGCCGACGCCCGGGGTGGGGTGTTCTTCACTGACCTGGCCCAGGCCCTGACCGACCTCCGGAAGCAGAAGGTGGCCTACCGGATCCTGTTCCTGGAGGCCGGGGACCAGGACCTGGTCAACCGGTTCGAGGCCACCCGCCGCCGCCACCCGCTGGCCCCCGCGGACCGCGTGGTGGAGGGTATCCGCAAGGAGCGGATGATGATGGAGACGCTCCGCGGTGACGCCGACCTGATCATCGACTCCAGCGGCCTGACCCCGCACGAGCTCCGGGAGCGGGTCCGCGAGGCCTTCGCCGGCGGCAGTCCGGAGGAGGGGCTCCAGGTGGCCCTGGTGTCCTTCGGCTACAAGTTCGGGATCCCCCGGGACGCCGACCTGGTCCTGGACGTCCGGTTCCTGCCCAACCCGTACTGGGTGGACAAGCTCCGGGCCCTCCCGGGCACCGACGGCAAGGTGGTCACCTACGTCAAGAGCCAGAAAGCGTACGGGGAGTTCATGAAGCGCCTCCGGGCCCTCCTCGAGTACACCGTCCCGGGCTACGTGTCCGAGGGGAAGTCGTACCTGACCATCGCCATCGGGTGCACCGGCGGCCGGCACCGTTCGGTGGTCGTGGCCGACGAGCTGGAGTCCTGGTTCCGCAAGCGCGGCATGCGGGTGGGGGTCAAGCACCGGGACCTCGAACGCCCCTGAAGGGCCCTCTGACCTGCGCTTTCAGGCCGGGCCGGGCTGCGGTTAGGATGGGAGCCCAGACGGATCGAGGAGGCCTCGCATGACCGTGAAGATCGGGATCAACGGGTTCGGGCGCATCGGCAGGAACTTCTTCCGGGCCGCCAAGGGACGGGCCGCGGACATCGACTTCGTGGGGGTCAACGACATCACCGACCCGGCCACGCTGGCCCACCTCCTGAAGTACGACTCGGTGCTGGGCAACCTGGACTCGGAGATCAAGGCCACGGGCGAAGGGATCTCCGTGGACGGCGACGAGTTCCGGGTCCTGGCCGAGCGGGACCCCGCCAACCTGCCGTGGAAGGACCTGGGCGCTGACGTGGTCATCGAATCCACGGGTCTGTTCACCGACCGGGAGAAGGCCGAGAAGCACCTGGCCGGGGGAGCGAAGAAGGTCATCATCAGCGCGCCGGCCAAGGGCGAGGACATCACGATCGTCCTCGGCGTCAACGACGGCCACTACGACCCGAACGAGCACCACGTGATCTCGAACGCGTCGTGCACCACGAACTCCGTGGTCCCCATGTCCAAGGTCCTCAGGGACGCGTTCGGCATCGACCGGGCCCTGATGACCACGATCCACGCATACACGAACGACCAGTCCATCCTTGATCTGCCGCACAAGGACCTCCGGCGGGCCCGGGCCGCGGCCATCAACATCATCCCCACGTCCACCGGCGCGGCCAAGGCCACGTCGCTGGCCATCCCGGAGCTGAAGGGCAAGATGGACGGCATGTCAATGCGCGTCCCGGTGCCCGACGGCTCGGTCACCGACCTGGTGGCCATCCTGGAGCGCGACGTCACCGTGGACGAGGTCAACGACGCGTTCCGGACCGCCGCCGCCGAGGGTCCGCTGGCCGGGTACCTGCGGTACACCGAGGACCCCATCGTGTCCAGCGACATCGTGGGCGACCCCCACTCGTGCATCTTCGACGCGCAGTCCACGATGGCCATCGGCAACCTGGTCAAGGTGATCGGGTGGTACGACAACGAGTGGGGCTACTCGAACCGCCTGGTCGACCTGGCCCTGCTGATCGGCTCGAAGCTGTAGGTGCCGGCGCTCCGCACGATCGAGGACCTGGGCGACCTCACCGGTCGCCGGGTGTTCGTCCGGGTGGACTTCAACGTCCCCCTGGAGGATGGCAAGGTGGCCGACGACCTCAGGATCACCGCGGCCCTCCCCACCATCGAGCTCCTGCGCGGAGCCGGCGCGTCCGTGGTCCTGGGCACGCACCTCGGCCGCCCCAAGGGTGCGCCGCGGGACGATCTCCGCCTGGACCCGGTGGCCGCCCGGCTGGAGGAGGTGGGGGGGTTCCCTGTCCGCAAGCTCGACGCGGTCACCGGCCCCGAGGCCCAGGCAGCAGCCCGCGACGCGGCGCCGGGCGACGTGCTCCTCCTGGAGAACCTCCGGTTCGATCCCGGCGAGGAGGCCAACGACCCTGCCTTCGCAGACGCACTGGCCTCGCTGGCCGACGTGTACGTGGACGACGCGTTCGGCGCGGCTCACCGGGCCCATGCCTCGGTGGTCGGCGTCCCCCAGCGCCTCCCGTCTGCGGCCGGCCGGCTGATGCAGCGTGAGGTCGAGGTCCTGTCGAGGCTCCTCGAGAGCCCCGAGCATCCCTTCCTGGCCATCCTGGGCGGGGCCAAGGTCTCCGACAAGCTCGGGGTGGTCGGCGCGCTCCTGGAGCGGGTGGACGGCCTCCTGGTGGGGGGGGCCATGGCCTTCACGTTCCTGGCCGCCCAGGGCGGCAGGACCGGCGACTCGCTGGTGGAGGCCGACCGGATCGAGGAGGTCCGCGCTCTCCTCCGCTCCGCCGAAGAGAAAGGCGTCCCCATCCTCCTCCCCGAGG